>CAZQAV010000023.1:0-7420 GCA_964591395.1 Candidatus Woesearchaeota archaeon
CAGCTAAGAAGAAAAAAGTAGTGAAGAAAAAAGCTAAAAAGAAACCTGCTAAGAAGAAAAAAGCTGTAAAGAAGAAAAAACCGGCTAAGAAAAAGAAACCAGCTAAGAAGAAAAAGAAAAAAAGGTAAGTTTATTTATTTTATTTTTATTTTTATTTTATGTATTTTTAATGTGAAGAAGAATTAATTATTCTTTAATATATTTTTTACAATAGTTTCGTCTTCTGGATTTGTTATTCCAATCCATTTATCTGGGGTAGAATAGATTTTCATTGTTAATTGATTGTTTTTAATTAAATTTGTTAATCCCGCTGGAAGAAGAGCTTCTATTTTTCTATTTCCCTTATGTTCTTGTTTAAAATTGGATAATATTTTTGTTAGATAATTCAATGTTTCTGGTTGAAGAGCAAATATATTCATACTGCATAAAGAATCTTTATTGAATCCCTTAAAAATTAAATTTTCTTTAGATATGTTAAATATTTCTTTTATAGACGCAACATTATTATCTTGTATCTTAAATATGCCCCTATTTTCTGTTCCTTTTTCAGAAAGAACATTTCCTAATTTATATCCTAATGTAGCTCCTATGTTTTTTTCTTGAAGGTGATTATATAAAATTTTGAATGATTCTTTTCCATATAAATCATCTCCATTACATACAATAAAAGGGGTATTTATTACATTTCTTGTTTGACATAATGCATCCAAAGTTCCCCAAGGTTTGTCTCTTATAGAAAGATCATATTTTTGAAGAACATATTTTATAGGTATTCCTTTATATTCTTCTCCAAACATTTCTTTAAAAGGTTTTTCTGTTAAATTTCCGACGATAAATATTATTTTAGAAAAACCTGCTGGAAGAGCTTGGTTTAAAGAATATTCTATTAATGTTTCATTATTAGGACCTACTTTTGCAAATTGTTTTATCTTTCCTTTAAATCTACTTGATATTCCTGCAACCATATATACAAGAGCAATATTTTTCATGAGACGGTGAATTGAGTATATTTTATAAAGTTGATGAATGTTTATTCTTTTATGGTAATTGTTTTGGGAATTGAGTCCACTGCCCATACATTTGGCATAGGGATTGTTAAAGATAAAAAGATTTTATCAAACCAAAGAGAAATGTATACTACAGATGAAGGGGGAATTATACCTATGGAATCTGCTAAACATCATAAAGAAATAGGTTATGAAGTTTATAAAAAAGCTCTTGAAGAAGCTAAGATTAAAGAAAATGAGATTGATGTTATTGCTTTTTCACAATCTCCTGGACTTGCTCCTTGTCTTATTGAAGGTATGAAGTTTGCAAAAAAACTTTCTTTAAGATTAAATAAACCTCTTATAGGTGTTAATCATTGCATTGCTCACCTTGAAATTGGAGGAGTTACAGGTGCAAAAGATCCTGTTATGTTATATGCTTCAGGTGCAAATACCCAGATTATAGCATATGCTGCTGGAAAATATAGGGTGTTTGGTGAAACATTAGATGTTGGTATTGGCAATTTTATAGACACTTTTGCAAGATATGCTGATATTGGTTTTCCTGGTGGACCTGAAATTGAAAAGTTGGCGAGGAAAAGTGAAAATTATATTGAACTGCCATATAAAGTTAAAGGAATGGATATAGCTTTATCAGGTATATTAACAAATCTTCGACAGAAATTAGAATCTAAATCATATAAACTTAAAGATTTAGCATATTCAATGCAAGAAACTGTTTTTGCAATGCTTGTTGAAACAGCTGAGCGTGCACTTGCACATACTGGAAAAAAAGAATTGCTTCTAGGAGGAGGAGTTGCATGTAATTCTCGTCTTCAAGAAATGTGTAAAATAATGTGTAAGGAAAGAGGAGCTAAATTTTTTTGTCCTGAAAGACCTTTGCTAGTTGACAATGCTGCTATGATTGCATATCTTGGAGAAATAATGTTTAAAGCAGGAATAAAAGTAATGCCTAAAAATTTAGATAAAGTTGATATTGATGCTCGTCAACGAACAGATGATGTAAAAGTTACATGGAGATGATTATTTATTCTTGAAGATTTTTTCATAAGCTATTGCCCCTAGCATAACTATTCCCAATACACCTAATCCCACTAGGGTATAGGTTCCTTGATTTTGATGATATTGAGAATATATTGTATCTGTTCCGTCTTTTTGAGTTGTAATCGCTTTTGTGTTAGAAATCTTCGCTACATTTAGGTGTAATGTTTCTGCATTAAAATAAAGGGAGGAGTCCTCAAATGCTTTAAATTCTAAACTATCTTTTGTCATACATCTTAAAAATTAAATTGGTTTAAAAGAATTTATGAAATAGAGTATAATGAATTTTATCAAAACGTTTATAAACCAATTTTTACCTTATTTATTATCCGATGACTATATGGAGGATTTTCTTCTTTAGTTTTTCGGATGGTGTATAAAAATGGACGCATATAGCTTAATAGAAAAAGTGAAAAAATCTGGAAAGATTGAAAAAGGTACTAATGAAGTTACAAAAGCAATTGAACGAGGTACTGCAAAGTTTGTTGCATATGCTGCAGATGTAGAACCTAAAGAAATTATACAACACATTCCTTTATTGTGCAAGGAAAAGAAAATACCTTGTAAAGAAGTAGACAGTAAACAAAAATTAGGAATTGTAGTTGGATTACCTGTTCCAGCATCTTCTGTAGCTGTTATAGAAGCAGGGGAAGCTGAAGGAGATATTGCTTCTGTAAAATAATCGTTGTTAAAAAATGGCAAAAACACAGAAAACTCAACAAAAGAAAACCTCAGCATCAAAAGGTAGCGATAAAATATTAGGAGAAGTTGTGCCTGCTGTAGTTGAAGATGTAATAGGTAGGACTGGTTTTAGAGGAGAAATTACACAAGTTAAATGCGTTGTTCAAGAAGGAAGAGATAAAGGAAGATCAATGAGAAGAAATGTTAAAGGTGCTGTTAGACCTGGAGATGTTTTAATGTTAAGGGAAACAGAAATAGAAGCAAGAAGAATTAAATCTAAAGTTTCAAAGGGAACATATACTTAAGATGTTTAAGACACTTGTTCCAAGTAAATTGGAAAAGAAGATAGAAAAAATCTTTAAGAAGGATTCTGATCCACATTTAACTATTGAACTAGTAGATTTAAGTGAATCTGCATATGGGCTAATAAGATCTGGTTTAGAAGATAAATACAATGTTTATGGGTCTGTTAGAATTAGTGTTAAGGATGATAAAACATATACTTTACATATAAGTAGGAGAACCCAAAATGCCTAAATGTGTTTATTGTGGGAAGATGTATGAAAATCCAAAAGGATTAACTTTGATTATGAAAGATGGAACTATAAATCACTTATGTTCTCCAAAATGTAGAAAAAATATGGCTATGAAAAGAAGAAAAGTTAGATGGATTTCTAAAGCTAAAAAAACAAAAGCAGATATTCAGGCTGAAATTAAAGCTGAAGTTAAAGAAGTTGAAGAAACTGCTGAAGCTCCTAAAATAGAAGTTAAAGAAGAAAAAGAGAAATCTAAGAGTGAGGAAAAACCCGAAGAAAAAAAAGAAAAGGAAAAAAAGCCTGAAGACAAAAAAGAATAGTTAACCCACATTTTTCTTGAATTTATTTTTTTAAAGTAATATTTATAAAGTATTTTTCTTTGTTTATTTTAGTTAACCCGCACGTTATTTTCAACCTTAAAAGAGGATGGTACATAAAAAATATATTAAAAGAAATGGAAAAAAGTTTGGTCCTTATTATTATGAAAATTATAGGGAAAATGGAAAAATAAAAACAAGATATATAGGAACTTCATTAAAAAAACATGATAAGGAAAAGAAAAAGAAACCAAAAATACATGTAAAAATTCATCACCACTATTTTTTAATTATGTTTATATTATTGTGTGTTATACTTATGTTTCTAGCATTTCTCGCATTAACATAATTTGTTTTTTTGTTCAATAGATCTAGTATCTTCCCAATTACTTGGCAATTGAACAGAAGCACCTGTTATAGGGCTTATTTTGATTAATTGAGTATTTTTACATGTTATTTCAAAATCTTGGCAGAAATTTGTTTCAGTACAGAAAGCTTTTGTGAATGAATGAGTATAAGGAACATCTTCTGAAATTTTTTCATCAAACATATCTGAAGTAACTAATGACAATGTTCCTACTAATATTATTAATAATATTACTAGAGAGGTGATTAATTTATCCATATTTTTACTTAGATTTAAGGACTTTTAAATGTATCTATTAGTGTCACTATGGGGTGGGTACACTACAGTGATTTAGACAAGTTTTTTGATGTTTTTTTATATTATTATATATTTGTCTTATTTTACTATTTTTATGATTTTGCTTATTTTATCGACGGGAAACCACATTTTTGGGTAGAAAGATTTATAAAGGATTTGAGCTTTTTTTAAGTGTAGAATTGATAGGGATTAGGCAGATTTTCTGCCTTTTTTATACAAAAAACTAACAAGATTTAGCAAAAGCTAACTAACAGGAAAAAACCAAAATGGCTACAAAAAAACAAGATTATGGGGCATCAAATATAAGAGTACTTGAAGGTTTAGAAGGTGTAAGACAAAGACCTGCAATGTATATAGGAAGTACTGGAAAAGAGGGTTTACATCATTTAGTATATGAAGCTGTGGATAATTCTGTTGATGAAGCTCTTGCAGGATATTGTAAGAAAATTAAAGTTTCATTAAATAAAGATGGCTCAGCTACAATTGAAGATGATGGAAGAGGCATCCCTATTGATAAACATCCAATTTATAAATTGCCTGCTGTTGAAATAGCTTTAACAAAACTTCATGCAGGGGGAAAATTTGATAAAAAATCATATGTGATTTCAGGGGGATTACATGGTGTTGGAATTTCTGTTGTAAATGCTTTATCTAAAAAAACAATTCTTGAAATTAAACGGGGCGGAAAAATATACAAACAAGAATATGCAAAGGGAAACACAAAACAAAATTAAAAGTTGTGGGTAAATGTAAAAATGGTGAAACAGGAACAAAAGTAACTTTCTGGCCAGATGATGGAATATTTTCAACCACTAAATGGGATTATAAAATTCTTGAAACAAGATTTAGAGAAGTTGCTTTTTTAAATGCAGGTTTGAAAATAGAATTAAAAGATGAAGAAAAAGATAAAAAAGAAGAATTTTATGCTGCAGGAGGTTTAATTGAATTTGTTAAATGGGTAAATAAATCTAAAGATGTTCTAAATAAACCTATTTATTTTAAACAAGAGAAAAACAATACAGCTATTGAGGTAGCTATACAATATAATTCAAGTTATAGAGAAAATATATTTGGTTTTGTAAATACTATTAATACTGTTGAAGGAGGAACACATGTTTCTGGTTTTAAAACAGCTTTGACAAGAGTAATTAATGATTATGCTAAGAAAAAAGGTTTGTTGAAAAATGGTTCTTTTTCAGGGGATGATGTTAGAGAAGGTTTAACAGCAATTATAAGTACAAAAATAGCAAATCCCCAATTTGAAGGGCAAACAAAAACAAAGTTGGGTAATTCAGAAGTAAAAGGTTTTGTAGATTCTATTGTTACAACTTTTTTATCAGAGTTTTTTGAAGAAAATCCAAGTATTGCCAAAA
The DNA here is from genome assembly GCA_964591395.1 of Candidatus Woesearchaeota archaeon. GTDB lineage: Archaea > Nanobdellota > Nanobdellia > Pacearchaeales > GW2011-AR1 > CAZQAV01. The sequence continues at coordinate 5,620 of CAZQAV010000023.1, forward strand.
AAATAACAAGTAAAGCTCTTGATTCTGCTAAAGCAAGATTAGCTGCTAAAAAAGCAAAAGATTTAGTAAGAAGAAAAAATGCATTTTCTCTTGGAGGATTACCTGGAAAATTATCAGATTGTTCAAATAAGAAATCAGATAAAACAGAGTTATATTTAGTAGAAGGTGCAAGTGCAGGTGGATGTTTTTCTGGAGAAACAGAAGTTGCATTAACTGATGGACGAGATATTTCTTTCAAACAATTAATAAAAGAACATCAAAATGGGAAAGAAAACTTTTGTTATACTATTAAAAAGAATGGAAGTGTGGGAATTGAGAAGATAAAAAATCCAAGATTAACTAATAAAAAAGTAGATGTTATCAAAATAGTTTTAGACAATAATAAAGAAATTATTTGTACCCCCGACCATAAATTTATGCTTAGAAATGGAACTTATAAACAAGCTAAAAATTTAACAAAACAAGATTCTTTAATGCCCTTTCATAAAAGAATTTCAAAAATAGGTGGAAGAATTACTATTGAAGGTTATGAAATGGTTTGGGATCAAAATAAGGTTTGGATTTTTACTCATCTTTTAGCAGATGAATATAATTTAAAAAGTGGAATTTATGAAATAGGGCAAGGAGATCATAGGCACCACATAGATTTTAATAAAAATAATAACAATCCTTCTAATATTATTAGATTGCCAAAAGAAGAACATATGATTCTTCATACAAAACATCTAGAGAAAACAATACATAGAAAAGATGTTAAAGAAAAAGCAAAACAAGCACATATGACTAAAGAATATCGAAAAAAAATAAGTGATTGGGCAAACCAACCCGAAGTTAATAAAATGCTTTCAGAAAGAGCAAAAAAACAATGGCAAGATCAAGAATATAAAGATTTTATGACTAAGAAGTTTATTGAATTTTATAATTCTAATCAAGAATATAGAAAAGAAAGTAAAAAAAGGTTGTATGAAGCAAGACAAAAATATTGGTCTGACCCCGAAAATAGGAAGAAAGTTGCAGAGAAAGTTAAAATATTTTATGAAAAGAATCCAGATGCAAGAGAACATTTATCAAACCTAGCTAAAGAGCAATGGAAAGATGAAGTTTTAATACTTTGGAGAAGACAAAAAACAAAAGAACAGTGGACTCCTGAATTTAGAAAAAAAAGAAAAAAAGCATATAATAAAACATATTATAATAAAACAATAAAAATAATGAAAGCTGTTTTAGAAAAAGAAAAAAGTTTGGATAATTTCGATAAAATTAGGATAGAAAATAATGATAAATCTATATTAAGTTCAGAAACTTTTTGTTCTAGGTTTTTTAAGGGGAATCCAGAAAGTATGGTTGAAGCTGTTAAAAATTATAACCATAAAATAAAGAAAATTGAAAGATTAAATAAAAAAATAGATGTTTATGATTTAGAAGTTTCTGAAACCCATAACTTTGCTTTAAGTTCAGGGATTTTTGTTCATAATAGTGCAAAACAAGCAAGAGAAAAAGAATATCAAGCTATATTGCCGTTAAGAGGTAAAATCTTAAATGTTGAAAAGTCAAATCCTGCCAGAGCTCTTTCAAGTGAAGAAATAGCAAACATGATAACAGCTATTGGGACAGGTGTTGGAGAAATATTTAATATTGAAAAGTTAAGATATAATAAAATAATTATAATGACAGATGCAGATGTTGATGGTGAGCATATTAAGACATTATTATTAACATTCTTCTTTAGGTTTATGCCTGATTTAATTAAAAATGGAAATGTATATGCTGCTATGCCCCCATTATATAGAATAAGAAAAAG
>CAZQAV010000024.1:0-6512 GCA_964591395.1 Candidatus Woesearchaeota archaeon
ATGAGTGCAACCCCCACATTTAATTATGTTCACCCTTTGGAGAGGATGTAAAATCAGGATTTCACGGGGGAGTTACTGTTAATTATAATTTAAAATAACTTTCAATTAATCTCTTCTAAACCTTTAATATACATTTCTTTAATCTTTTTTTTATTATCTTTTTTCCAATTATCTAAGAATTTTTTTAATGTAAAATTAATTTTTTCACGTGCATATATTCTTTTACCTTTTGCAAATGTTCTCTTATGCGCTTTCTTGAATTTATTTATATGTGATTTATCTTCTTTCTTTGGGCCAGCCAATATCAATTCTTTTTTAGATTTCCCAACAAAGAAATATCTAGCTGATTTTTTATCATTATAATTAAAACCTTTATTTTTTATATCAAAGAATTTTGAGATTTCGTAGTTTAAGTGATTGTAAAATTTAAGGAGTTTACTACCTGCAATATCTCCTTTTTGTTTATTTGTTTTTGCTTCTAATAATATAAATCCATATTTTTTCTTCTTTGCATCTTTTTTAATCTTTTCAATATCTGTTTTCTTTTCTTCAAATGCTTTTATCGACGGTGATTTTACAAACTTTTTACATTCTTTTTGAAATTTAATAAAACTTTCTTCTGAAAGAGCTGCCAATACATTTCTATGTTTATATGTTGGATCCACTAAAATTATCGGAGAAAGTAATTTAGATTCATTTATATCCATTAAAACATGTGATTTATTTTTATGTGCCTTTTCAATATCAATAACTTTCTTATCTTTTAATTTTATTTTAGACATTTCTTTTATAAATTTCAAAAAACTTTTATAATGATAAATTAAAAGTTCTAATGAATAACCTGAAAATCCCCTTATATATGACTCTGCCCCATAACATTTATTTGCATAACAAAAAGCTTTAGCTATTTTTATGTCATCAAGAATTTTTTGTGATTTAACCTTTTTATTTATATATTTAACATGGGAATATGATAAATCTGTTATATTCTGCGCATTCTTTGGACTTGCAACTTTTATAACAGGTACTAATTCAAAATAAACATTTGATTTTACTTTTACTCTAAAATAATCTCTTGAACCATGGACAATTGAAAACTTTGAGAATTTTTTTAATATCTTAGAAGTTAATCCAGAAATCTCATCATTTTTATATTTTTTATCAAATCTAATAAAAATATCTATATCATATTCTCTTTTTTTAATCAAGGTTTTTTTAGCAAAACTTCCCCCAACAAATATTTCAGCTTTTATTTTAGAAGACTTTGCACTTTTTTCAAATTTATTTAAAAAATCTTTAAGAGAAAAATTAATTTCTTTTAAAACAGCTTCATCAGGATTAATTTTTTCAAGAACCTGACTCAAAATAGAATTAGTCTTTTTCATCTTTTAATGGTTTATCTATTTCCTTCATATCTTTTATATCTTTACCGATTGTAGAACTTAAATCAATAATATATTTCCCCTCTTCAATTTTATAGACTAAAGGCCTTTCTTTTTTGAATAAGTTTACTATATCTATTTCAAATTTACCTTCACCAACAGCCCTTACAGATTCAATATCCAATATAACTGGAGCATCTTCTTTTGTTATTCCCGCCATTTCCCTGATATCTTTTTCAACTTTTGTTTTTTCTTCTTCAGGAATCTTAATAGGATTTCCTTTTATTTTTTCAAATTGATCGTCTCTTATATAGAAAAAGAAATGACTATGGCAATCTTTACATCCATCCAAAAGCTCACGACTACCTGCAGGAATAATCCGAGAGCACTTCACGCACTGGTGAGGGATTTTATATTACCTCCACTTTTATTCAAGACCATATTATTTTTAATATAATTGTCTTTTAATATCTTTCCCCCTTTTTTCCTATTTTCTTCTATACTTAACCATTGTAAATTACTTGGATCAAAGGCTTTTTTGACTTGTTCTATTTTATTTAAGTCAAAATGTTTTAGGGGAAGTATATGATCTATTTCAAATAATTCTACTTTATTTGGAAAAGGTTTAAGTCCCTCAATTACTTCTTCCCAATTAATACCATATTTCTTGGAATCCATTATTTTCCCTGTTTTTGAGTATTTTGTTAATGCATGGTTCAAAGAACGTCTAAGTCTATCGGAAACCAAGTATCTTTTGTCTATATTTCTCCTCATTCTTTCCCTATTGCGTATTCTTGATTTTACCTGGGGTCTCTGGTAATATTTTTTCTAATAATTTTTTCTTTTATCTTTATACTTGGTTACTGCAAGAATTCTTCTTTTTTCCTTAATTTCTGGTTTTTGATTATAGTCCCTCCTCCAATTTTTTAGTCTTTCTTTATTTTCTGGATTGTCCATATATTCTTTTTGATAAGCCTTTCTTCTTTTTACCTTTTCAGGGATTGTTCTATAATATTTTTCTCTACAGTTTCTATTACAAAATATTCTACTATATTTTCTATTTATCCCTTTTTTACAAAATTTACATTTTTTTAGAACCATAGTTTACTAAAGAGAAAGGGATATAAATAACTTTTTATCTATTAAGTAAAAGTTCAATCTTTTTAGGATTTCTTTTAATTTCTTTAACAACTGTTGCAGGGCCTATTATAGTTATAGCCCCCAAATCTCCTCCTGAAAGACTATTTGCTATATTGTTTTTTATCTTATCTACAAAACCCATACCTTTTCTCCCATTACCAGCTATAACAGCTAACTCAATACCTTTAAACTCTTTAACATGGCCTATCATAGCCATAGTGTCTCCAATTAATCGAGATTCTTCTTCAGGCAATAATTTTCCTTGGAGGATTAATATATAATTTCCCAAAACAATGTTTAATATTTTTCTTATTCTTTTATCACTATCTAAACCCCTAATCTCAGAATAAGGTAAAAATTGTATAGAGAAACCTTTTATTTTGCCAAATTTCTTATTTCTAGTTTTTTTCACCCTCTTTTTCACCATCTTTTTATTATGTTTTTTTACTTTTTATTATTTACTATCTCCTCTTCTTAGCCAATTTGAATATTGACTCATAAAATTCCTCTAAATTTTTTCCTTTCTTTGCACTTATTCCCACAACATCATATTCTGGAAAAGCACCTTCTATCTTTTTTGTATCTGATTTTTTTAAATCAACTTTATTAGCAGCTATTAAGACAGGTATTTTTCTTGCAACTAAATTACCTATAATAGTGATATTTACTTGATTATAAGGATTCTTAGTAGAATCTAAAACAATTACAACAACATCCATATCATCTAACCATTTAATACTTTCAATAACCCCTTGTGTGGCCTCTTTAGCTCGGGATTTAGCATCCTTTTTTTTAACTTTAAATTTTGTGAAATCTTCATAATCAATTCTAGTTGAAATTCCAGGAGTATCAATCATTTTAAATAACATTGTTTTACCTTTATATTGAATCTCAACTTTTTCTTTGAACTGAACACTTCTAGTTTCATGCGGAATTTTGCTAACACTACCCATTTCTTCACCTGTAAAATCCTTACAAATCCTATTTGCCAAACTAGTTTTACCAGAATTAGGAGGACCGTAAAAACCAAGTTTTACATCTTTTTTTCCTTTAAATAAATTAGAAAATATTCTATTGAAGAAATTTTTAAAAATCTTTATAGCCATGATATATTTTTGTTAAGTTAGTTTATTAAGTTTTGTGTGATTTATTCTATAAATTAGTATTATCTTCTAAAAGGTCGTCGTCTTGGTAATCCCCTTGGATGCCTATATTCGATTCTTTTTTTGGCTTCTTTTTCTTTTTTTCTTTTCAATAATTTATCTACAGGAATTTCAAACATTCCTGTTCTCTTACCAGCATATTTCTTCATAGCATAATTAACTTGTTCACCACTCCATTTTGAGCCCCTCAAACTACCTGCTATCTCTTTATCACCAAGCCCTTTTTTCTTAGATTTATTTATGAAATTAGCCATATTATATAAATGATTTTTATCTTCAAACAAATGAGATTCATATTTGTGTTTATACCATTTTTGTAAGAAAAGATATGCTGCTAGACCAATAAAGACAACTAAGACAATAATAAATCCTATAAGAACATTTTTTTTCTTTTTTGGATCAGGAGTTGTACCATTAGTTATTATTGATAGATCATTTATTCCTGGAGAAATAAATGCCTCTAAATTCAAAAAACTAATTTCACTTGTTGTTGAAAAAGTAATATCATTTGATCTAGATAAATCAATATGAACATACCCTGTGCCCTCTGTTCCTAAAGAACTATCTTCAAAAACCACTCCTTCTAAATTTTCAAGAATCAAATAATAACTATAAGGAACATTTAATTTTTCATTTATATTGAAATTAAATACTTCTAAAACATTCATATCAACCCCTTCATATTTAACAGAGACAATGTCTAAGCTTACTTTTGAACTAAGATATTCTTGATTCCACCTTAATATCTCCTCAACATATTTTTCTTCAGATTCTAATAATTGTCCCCCACTTATTTCCTGTAATAAACTTAAATCAATTTTATTTTCATCTAAAGGAAAAGTAAGAGATTTAGCCATTTCAATTTTTTGTAAACTTTCAGGCACTTTTATTGATAATAAGGCATTCATCATATCAATATACTCTTGTTCAGCTGTATCATTTCCCAGATTATTATATTGTAATTCCACAACACCCAAAGCATCTTTATTTTGAGTTATTTCTAAAATTGGTCTTAAAGATGTTTGATAAAATACAGGGAGATTATCTAAATCTTCTTGAACATTTTCCATATCTGCTAATTTTTTTGTTAACATTTGTGAAACAGCTTCAGAAGGTATTTCAACATCTATTTTAAATGTTTTTGAAGAAACTAATTGTTCTTCATCTGTAATTGTTAAGGTTAAATCATATGTTCCACTGTTAGAATAAATATGGCTTTTCTTATTTTGAGTTGTTGTTTCAATAGAAGTATTATCTCCAAAATCCCATTTATATTCTACAACTTCTTTATCCCATGATGAAACTTCCACCACAAATTCAGTAGGCATTGCAGAAGCTGTTGAAGTAGGGCTTACATATTTTATTTCAGGAGATTTTTGAATAGTTATTCTTTGATTAAATACCTCTTCACCATCACAAGTTAATATAAAATCTGTTCCCCCCACAAAACTTCCAGAGCCCTCAGGAACAACATTAAAACCAACATCATCTAAATTAATTTGGATAAAATCAGAATTTACCTTTGAATAATCTTCATCCAAATCATAAATTAAATTATTATTTGGTTTTGACAAACCCCCAGCCATATATGCATAATCTATATTAGAAAATGTAATAGACATATCATCTATTGGAGAATAAAATCTTATTGGAACAATACATTCATTAGAGCAATCCAAATTATATTTTTCATCAAGATAATCCAGCATATAATCTCCTATGTTCACATTACTACCATATGTGTCAAGTTCTGTGTTATTTAAAGTAAATGCAGGAAAACCAGCATATTTTCCTTTTCGTATAAACAAATCAAAATCATATTGATTACTTCCTGAAAAACCACAAGGATTGTGGGTCTCATATTTTATACCATATTTATTATTATCTAATGCATCTTCTACTTGTATACATACCATATATTCTTTTTCATCTTCTATTTTAAAATTTTCAGCTATGCAATCAATCCCCCCAGTACCTGTTGCATTAACATTACAAGATCCATAGGTATCATAACTTTCTATAGACATTTTAAACTCAACTATTTCTCCTCCGCTATTATCTATAACATTTGCACCAAGTTTAACATTTGGAGCATTGCTTAAATTGATATATTGACAATACTGTAAAGAAGTTATACCTGATTGTTCTGTAGCTATATCTGATTCAAAACAAGTATTTTTTTGAGCACCAAATGTTCCAGTAGCAAGGTAAGCTTGCCATTCTAATTCTTCATCATCTATTATATCTATTTTTAAAGCAGGATAAGCAGATTGAGAATTAAAACTTGAAATATCCATTGAAAATGAATTAATATTATCTATTATCCCCCCCGTAAATTTAACACCCAAAATTTTTGAAGTAAATCCTCCAGGCATATCTATTATGTTCCCTGTAGGGGGAGTAGGTGTTGAAGGATTAAATTTTAATGTCTTCGATGTTTCACCATTTGAGGCACTATATGAAAACATGCAATCTATAGGGGAACAAAAGTAATCTATTTCTGAATTACTATCTAACTCAAGAATTTGAATCAAAGATATTTCTTGTCCTTTATTTGTTTCAAATAAAGAATTTACAGGATGATCACTAAAACTCATATTTACCCAACCATTTAATGTTTCACTTATCCCATATTCATCAAGTATATTATGAGAAACATTTCCCATTTCAAAGGTGGCTGAAGCTAGGCTTAAAAAAAACATACATAAAAAAACAAGAGCAATTAATTTCTTCACCATTTTTTTATTAAAATTAATAATGAGATTATATTTAAAAACATTTAGAAAACATAAAACCCCCAAAATGAATCCAAAATCAATGTATCAAA
>CAZQAV010000025.1:0-6355 GCA_964591395.1 Candidatus Woesearchaeota archaeon
TACAGCAAAAGTAGTAACAAATCTATGTATATCATTTTGTGAAGCGTAATCTTTAATTTGTTCTAATGCCTGAAACATTTCCTTTGGGAGGATACAGTCTGATTCTCCCCAGACTATAAAATCGTGATTTTTACAGCCATAGTGGTTTAAGTCTCGTCTATAATCTACCATTGTAAGAGGTTTGTTGTCTGTATAGGTTTTGGAATCTACTGACAAACCCGCAGCCCTAAGTCTGTCAATATAGTTATCGAATTTTTGTTGTAAACCAGCCTGGTTTATTTGATTGATATCTATCTTTTCGAAATACTCAGACATATTAAAAAACATATCTATTGTGATATTTTCTTTGTTTTGTATAGATTCTGTTGCGTTAATAATGCTTCGTATTAAGTCGTCAATCATATCAATCTCATAAAACATTACATGAGTTCCAATGATATAGGTATATTTAAGTTCCATATTTTTGCTCCTGTTTAGAAAAAAGATGTTCAAAAGTTTTTGTCATCCAATATTTTGGATGAGGTCGCACCCCACAATTAAAATGATATACCCAGCCGAGCTTGGTAAATAATAAATCCGGACCTATTACTTCAAAACGAGCTAAATCTTGCATATTAAATTCATAGGGCAGTATTTTTATATCAATATTATGTTGCCGTAATAGAAAATTAAGCGGTGTCTGATCGGTGCCACAATATAGTTTATTTTGTAATTCTAATAATATGTCTTTATTGTTCCAGTAAAACTTTATAACCTCCCGTAAAAAGTTTTTATGCTTTTTGTTAACAACTTGAAAGCCACCATTAAGATATTGATAATACGGAAACATTTTGTCGTTAAATAAAAAATGACTGTAATTTTCCATACTGCGAAGCACCCAATCATAACTACCATAATTATGTATGCCGGCGTAGTTATGTTCTGTTAAATCAAAAAAATTAGGACAGCTTGGGTGAACAATTGTATCTGCGTCAACTAATAAAACCTGATCGTATTTGATTTCGTTCTTGTCAAGTATCTCTAAAGCATAATATCTTTGCCACGTTATTTTCATTTCATCATAATCGTGTACCAAATCAGTCATTACTAACAACTCACAGTTGTTCTTTTCGCACCAATACTGCCAGCTTTTTACAGACAAATCATAATCTGACTCTCTTAATCTTTTTTCGTCTGAACCTTTTACGTGAGGAATAAATACTATGTTTTTCATTGGTAATTGTCCTTAATAATGTCCCATGTTTGAGTCATCAACTTATAACGCTCTCCTCGTTGTGAAAAACCACTAAAAAACCAAATATATCCATATTTTATAAAAAAAGGTGTGCTGTCTTTTTGTAATTGCCAATTATGTGAAAACCAATCAAATCTCTGTAGGTGTACTAAAAAAAATGCCGTCGGAAGCGTCATGTTAGTCTTTATGTTATGCATTTGAACTAGGTAATTTAAAATTGGTTGATCCGTTCCTCGCTTCACAACTTTATGTTGAAGTCGCATCAAATCATTAAAATTCTCATAATATAATGTTTTGAGGGCCTGAAAAAGAAATTTGTGTTTTTCATTAAATACAACAAAGCCTGAATTAAAATATTGCGTTAAGTCAAATTGAAAATCATTAAAAAATTGTTTATAGCCCGTTGCAGATTCATACACCCATCTTAAATTTTCTAGACTTCGCCAACATGTAAACTCTCGTTGCGTCAGATTAAAAAAATTAGGCGCATTCCACTTAATGATAGAGCTACCATCAACAGAGGCGATTTGGTCAAAATGAATATTTTTTCGATCAAGCTCATCAAACACGTCAAACCAACGCTGCCAGTTTGCTCGATATTTATTAGTGTCTGCCATTGAAGGGTTTTCATATGGCACGAAAATACAGTTGTTTGTTTTACACCAATATTCCCACGACTTACGCGAAATATCTAAATATTTGAAGCCTCCGTGTTTCTTTTGTAAGTATGGATCTTGACTTTTGACCCCGCACCAAAAAATCACATTTTTTTTCATTCAACACACCCCTCTAAATGTTTCTGCTCTATAATTATTTTTTTAGGAACAGCACATATCATATCGCCCATCGATCTTAGATTTTGATGTACAGATTCAAATTGATTAGGAGACTTATGAGTGTGGCGTGTAAGATATTGTGTTAAAATTTCAATTAATTTTACCTTATTGTGAATAGCAACTGTTGAAAATGTTTTCATTGGAGAATTTTTAGCTAACCACGTAAAAATATATTGCTTTTCTTTATAGCGATGTTCTGGACGAACATATGGTCTGAAAGACGAATCTAAACTATAAGAATTTTTAGGAAGATATTTTTGAATCTTTGATAAAAACAAATGTTCTACTTTGTTGTCAATAAAGCATTCCTTAATAATGTTATCCCAGTCTTGGGTATTGCCATGATATACAAAATCTTCTGTTAGATATAATATAAACGGAGTTGTTGTTTGTGTAATTAAATTCAGAGTAATCTTTCCCCAATTCTTTTCTACATTGTTTTCAAAATGAAGATTTTTTATGTTATCTTCATAAAGACTCTTTATTGTGTCTAAATTCGTTTTGGTGTTATAGTTGACATAAAATGAATAATCTTCGAAAACGCTTCCCATTTTAGGTAAGTTCTCCCTTAACACTTTCAATCGTAAGCCTTTCGTACAAATAAAATTTTGTACTATGCTTATTTTTTTATGGCCTATTAACATCGTATGTTGTCATAATTTTCTATAAACCATTCTACTGATTTTTTTATGCCTTCCTCTATTGATGTAAAGTTAAAATCTGGCAGATATGATTTTAATTTTGAATTATCTGATGGTTTTCTGAATTGTCCATCTGGCTTTTCTTTGTCAAAAACAATATTGCCCTTAAAGTTCATGTGTTCTATAATTATTTCAACCACATCTTTTATGCTTATTTCTTCTGATGTCGAAAAAATTATAGGTTCATTTTCATCATAATTGTCGAGAGCCCATTCCGTCAATTTACCAACATCTTCGGAATATATAAATTCTCTCAGCGGCTTTCCGCTTCCCCAGATAACAAAATCAGCGTTGTTTCTTTTAGCTAAATAACATTTATGAATTAATGCCGGTAAAACATGTCCGTTATCTAAATTAAAATTGTCGTTTGGCCCATAAATATTAGTAGGGATAACAGAAACATAATTGGTTTTATACTGTTCGTTATATGCTCTACTCTGAATATCTAACATTCTTTTTGCATATGCATATGGATAGTTTGATTTGTGCGGCTCACCCAAATGTATTTTTTCTTCTGTTAAAGGATATTCAATATTGTCTGGAAACACACAAGTCGATAAAAATGATACGACTTTTTTAACGCCAACCAATCTACAAGCCTCTAATACGTTAGTGTTTATTGTTATATTATCATAAAAGAATTCGCCCTTATAATTCATATTACTACTTAACCCACCAACACGACCAGCACAATGAATAACTTTTTGTGGACCTATATCTCTAAATAATTCTTTAGTAGAAATCCAATTACGCAAGTCAACGTCTTTGGTAGACAGTTTAATATGAGCCTTTATAGTTGACCCTACAAGTCCTGTACCTCCAGTTACTAAAGTTCTAGTTTTTTCCATTTTTTTTATCCTTGTCTCTGGTTTTTGACCATTTTCGTCCATTTTTCATGTGCCTTAACCAACAATTACCTACTACAAACAGTTTAGCGCCATTTTGTTTCCATTTAATCATTTCACCTTCCTGCCCGCCCCACTTTCCGTCTCCTTCGTTATATTTATGCTGAATTGTAAAGAGATCGCCATCATTATATTTAAAATGATTGTAAAACTCTTTTGTAAAACCCAAACAAAACCCACTTAGAACACTTCCATAACTTGTGCCGTCTAATTCTAAAACTGAGTCACTTTGCACGGTAAGAGATTTTTGAGGCGAAGGTAAAAGATTATCAGCGAGAGGCCCGTAAATACTTATGTTTTTATATTGATGTTGATCTATAAAATCAATGAAGTCGTTTATAGACTCATTAAAAATAATATCATCGTTTGTGTTTAAAATAATATCACAATTATTGTCTATTGCTTGTTTAATACCTAAATTCCAAGCACCCGTTATCCCTGTTTTAAATTGGTTTTCAATATATGTGTAAGAAATGTCTTTATTTCTGAGCGGTATATTATATGTTTCATCTGATTGATTATCAACAATAAACACCTTTATTGGAATACGACAATAAGTAAAAAGAGATTCCAAATATCTATCTAAATATTCAAAGCCTTCTGGTCTAAATTCAGAAGAGTTGTGTGTTGTTACTGAAAATCCTATTTTCACTCTCTTACCTCTACATTAGTCAAATCGTTAAATAAGTTATAATAATACATACATAAGTTTTCTGGTGTAAATTTATTTGTATATACACGTCGAATATTAGATACAATTCTATCATTGATGTTATTAAAATTACTCAACACATAATCAATTTTTTCTTCTAAGTCCGACCAATCGTAATTACATGATATAAATGTTTCATCGTCTATCATTAAGTTCGGTACTGTATCTACTTTTTTATGACTTGGCTTCAAAACGAGCGTCCCGAACATCATTGCTTCTAAGTCTCTGAAACAGAACTCACCCATACCAAATGGTGAAATACAAATTTTAGAGCGCCAAAGTTTTTGCGCATATTCTTGAAAGGGTAGTTTTTTTGTAATTACAGTATATTTATTTTTTAAAGGTTCAAGTGCATCCCATAAGCCCTTTCGATGTTGAGTATAATAAAGATCGTTTCGTATAAGATGGTCTTCATTATAGTTGTGCTCTGCTTGAAAGATTGCACAAATATCAATATCCTTATTAGCGTTGATAGGCTGAAAGTTGTGATAATTATTCCAATACCCTAAATTTATATGAGTAAAATGAATTTTTTTCCACATTTTTTCCGGAATATCGTATGATAAATCTAAATCACTTCCAGCGCCGAAAAAATACTTGTTAAACGCGTACGATATTTTATACTCTTCTTTTGTACGAAATTTTTGATTCTTCAAAAGATAAATAGCATTACTCTGCTCAAATACTTCATAAGCGCCCATTAAAGATGTCGAATCTGACCCGTCGAACAAAAAATAATCTCCAGTAATTTTCGAGAGATTTTCTAATCCTATTTCGACGCTCTCTATCAAGGATTTTTTCTTATCAATAAAATCATTCATCCCGACAAACAAAAAATCATAATCATCGGACTCTGTGATGTCAATACTGTAATCTCGTAACATATCTCTGACTCGTAGCAACGGAGTAAAGGTAGGCCTATTACGCCCAGTATCTGGACTTAAAATTTTAACTTTTATCATAATATCGCTTATAGAATTCTATTGTTTTTTTTAATCCCTGTTCTACAGTAACTCGAGACTCCCACCTTGTATCTTTCTTAATCTTCTCAGAGTCTAAATATTGATGGGTGATTTCTGGAAAATCTTTATGCTCATAGCGAATAGTTAGATCTGACTTTGTCTGTAGGAGAATCAAATCCATTAATTGTTCTACTGTTATTCTTTCTCCGCTTCCAATATTGTATGCTTGTCCTTTGGTAGTCTCTATATTTTTTACCAACAATAAATACGCTTCCACAGCATCGTCTATATAGAGAAATTCTCGAATCGATTTTTCACTCCCCTTCCAAATTATGGGAGATTGATTGTTAAGAAGTCGTCTGATGGAATTAGGGATTAGTCGGGAAAAGTTCATATCTCCACCCCCATATAAATTAGAGCAACGAGTTACAACAACAGGCAAACCATAATTAAAATGATATGCTCTAGCGATCAAATCAGTACAAGACTTAGAAACTTCATATATTCCATTACCATTCAAAGACATATCTTCAACATATGGTAATGATCCTCTCCCATAAGCTTTATCAGAACTGCTTACTATAATCGCTTTAACTGTTCCATATAATCGACTTACTTCTAATATATTAACAGTTCCTTGTATGTTCGTATCAAACGCCAATTTAGCATCGTTTTGACATTTTCTTACTTCAGAAAGAGCGCCTAAGTGAAAGATAGTATCAAATTCATATTCATTAAATAACGATTCCAAAAAAGAAAAATCTCTTATGTCACCCTTAATAAGATTGATTTTTTGTAAATCTAAACCTAAACTTAGTAACGGTGTGTTTTGACGAATTGATGTCGTGACGATCGTGAGTGAGTCAATAGAGCCTATCAACTTTTTAGTTAAATATGATCCTAGAAATCCTGTACCGCCTGTTATTAAAACGTTTTTCATTAAATCCTCTTTATCGTCTCATAAAATTCATTTTGTTGTTCTTGCTTATCAATCTTCTTTGGATG
>CAZQAV010000026.1:0-6174 GCA_964591395.1 Candidatus Woesearchaeota archaeon
CTCAAGGGCATTAGTATTAATAGGTCAGGCTGAAAGGGCTGGGGGAGATATAGGGGAAATATTAGAATCTGTTGCAGAGGCTGTCAACATGTCTGATAAATTAAAAAAAGAACAAAAAGCGGCCATACATACTCTTGTTGTTCAAGGGTATATTATCTTCTTTGTTTTTATTATAATTGTTTTAGTTATGCAATTTAAAATTATCCCTATGATTTCAGGTATATCTGATATAGGTAGTGCAGGTGCAAGTTTAGGTTTTGCAGCGGGGGGTGGAACTCCTGTGACCCCCCAAGAAGTTGCAAATTCATTTTTATATTTGCTTTTAATACAAGGTTTTTTTGATGGTCTAGTAATTGGTAAACTTGCAGAGGGAAGTGCAAAATCAGGTATAAAACATTCTTTTGCATTGATGATTACCTCATTCTTTATAGCAACAGGAGCAAATATAATATTTGGATAAAATGAAAAATAAAAAAGGATCACATGTGGCAATAGTAATTTCTATATTATTATTTATGGGTTTTTTTGTATTTTTATATAGTGTATTAGAACCTAGGGGAAATCTTCAGCAAAATCAAGATATATCATTAAATTTATTGGAAAATAAATTAACAAATAATTTCTTAGCAAATTTGACTACTGTGACTTTTGTTGTGGATGATAGTTATGAAAACTTTGAATCTGAATGTCTTCTGTTAACTCCTCACCCTTATGGTTCTGGAAATTTGAATGTATTTGTAAGAGACAATGAAAGTCCTGTTGATTTTGAAGCTCCATCTACTCATTTAGAAATAGATTGGATAGATCATGATAAAAGGTTCTTTAAAATATATTTTTCTGAGGAAGAATTTGATTCTACAGATGATCCAAGCCAATGTGAGTTGATTAGTTCTGGTTATGATCTTGGCTTAATAAAAACAAATCAAGAAATATTTGAAACAAAAATATTAAATTATATTTCTTTCTATGAAAGTGAATATGGGGATCTTAAAACTCAATTAGATATTTCTTCTGGAAAAGAATTTTATTTTAAATTTACATATAATAATGGTACAAGTATTGCTCCTACAGAAAGAACAACATATGGAAGTGTTTATGTTGAAAAAATTGATGTTGAATATATTAATAAGAAAGCTAAAAAAGAGATGGGGGAGATTGAGGTCTGGGTATGGTAAAAAACAAAAAAGGATGGACAAGAATAGTTGAAGCTTTTGTTGCAATATTATTAATTGTTATTGTACTTGTTTTAGTTATTAATGATCAGGATAATGGCAATCAAACAGTTGCTCAAAAAATATATTCTGAAGAACTTTCAATATTAAAAGAAATTCAATTGGATTCTTCTTTAAGAACAGAAATATTAGGGGCTACAGATCTTCCTATTAATTGGACTGATTTTGAAGGGGATTTACCAAATGTTAAAACTAAAATTGATGAAAAAATTCCTTCATATCTATACTGTGTAGCTTCTCTTTGTTTATTAGATGATTTATGCACTATAGAAGAAGATATTACTTCTGATATATATGTTCAACAAATATCTATAAATGCTAATTTAAATACATATTCACCAAGAAAACTAAAATTATTTTGTTGGTTAAATTAAAATGGCTAAAAAAATTTACAATCATGGTTTAAATGTTGATAAAGAAACTTTGAAGCAGTTTAAAAACTGTTATTCTAAAGATTTTGTCGTCGCTGCAGCACTTATGCCCGACGCTCATTTAGGTTATGCTGCACCTATTGGTGCTGTGTTAAAAACAAAAGGATTTGTTGTTCCTGCTTGGGTTGGTTTTGATATTGGCTGTGGTATGATTGCAATAAAAATAAGTGGAAAGGAATTGGTTGAAGAAGTTCGAGAAAAGAAAAACATAATTTATCGTTCTGTTAGAAAAAAAGTTCCAATGGGTGTTGGAGATTATAATAAACCTAAAAATATATCTAAAAAAACAAAAAAAGAATTTGGGGAATTAATTAAAAAGTTTGAAAAAGGAAACTATGATAAAAATGTTTTAAATTTCTTTAAAAACTCTTCACTAAAACATTTGGGAACTCTTGGTGGGGGAAATCATTTTATTGAATTAGATTATGATTCTAAAAAAGAAAAAGAATTGTGGTTAATTATTCATTCAGGTAGTAGAGGTATTGGGCATAAAGTTGCTAAAAAATACATGATACATGCTTCTGGAAGTAAAACAGAATATGAAAAAACATTTCCATTAGATATTAAATCTGATTTAGGAAAAGAATATTTGAATGTTCTTGATTTTGGTTTAAGATACGCTTTATTAAATAGATTGGAAATAGCTGGAAAAGTTATTGAAGTATTGGAGAAGGTTTTAGGTAAAAAACTGAAACATAAATTATGGGTGAATAAAAATCATAATCATGCAATATATGAAAAAGGGTATTATATACATAGAAAAGGTGCTACCCCTGCTAAAAAAGGAGAAAAAGGAATAATACCGGGAAATATGAGGGATGGTGTTTTTCTCGTCGAAGGTAAAGGTAATTCTAAGTTTTTATCTAGTTCATCACATGGAGCTGGTAGAAGTATGAGTAGAAGAAATGCAAGAGAAAAATATAATATAAAAGAATTTCAGAAAGTAATGAAAGGTATAAAAGGAAATATATCTCAAAAAACACTTGATGAAATTCCAATGGCATATAAAAATATATTTGATATTATGAAAGCCCACAAACAATCTGTAAAAATTGTAAAATATTTGAAACCCATTATTAATTGGAAGGGATAAGGATTAGGATTCTTCGGTTTGGCTATATTCATATAATGTGTTAATAAGTTCCCTATATAATTCATTAATTTTCTCACTTTTTATTAATAATATTGCTTCATCATTTTCATTTACTCCTTTAAATGTGGGATTCATTGAACCTGTTATTGTGATTTTATCATCAAATATAAATGCTTTTGTATGAACTTGTCTTTTTATATTTTCAGTTATAATTCCTTTGCTTTTTAATATATCTACAGTATAGAATGTAATGCCCCTTCTCTCTAAAATACCTTGAACTTTTATACCTCTTTCTTCTGCTTCTAACAATGCTCCAAAAATATTTTCATTTGTGAAAGAATAAATTGCAAGACCAACATATTGTTTAGATTCTTCTACTTTATCTATAATTAATTTTTCGCAATCATCATAAGGGCAAAAATAAGGTTTAATTTCTATTTCATTATTTATTTTTATAAAATCACTTTCTTCAGAGCCTGTTTTGTTTGTTTGATTATTATATAATTGCCAGAAATTATCATTAAAATGGTCTGCTAATTCAGAGGAATTAATTACCATAAAAGTATGTAAATTATGATTAATAGTGTTCATATTAAGAATTAAACTTCCAGTAAGAACAATTTGATTATCTATTATACAATAATTACTATGGAGCATTCCTTTTCTGTTTAGATCATCAAATTTTGTAGAAGGCCAATATATTCTTTTATTTCCAGCATAATCTGAATTGATAAAGAGCCTAACATTTACCCCTGATTCTTCTTTAGCTTTTAAAGTATATTCTAATGGTATATAATTAAGTGCTCTTAAAACACAATGGATTTCTTTTTCAGCACTTAACATATTTAAAGCAAAAACAGAAACTATACTTTCATTAGGGGCTATATATAATTCAAAATTATCTGTTTTATATTCAGCATAAAGAGGTTTTGTTATTTCTACTTCATTAGGTTTCATATGGAGAAATGTGAAAGTAAATAATAAAATTAAAACAATTATGCAGAGAGATATGAGAATATTTATTTCTTTTTTTTTTAATTTCATTTTTTATATAGAGAATTTATCTTATAAAAAGATGTTGTGCATATATGGTAAACATTCAAAGATTTAAGAATTCTAATTATTGGATTTATTAGTATTGTTATATATAATAAACTTACAATTAATTTTACAATCACTGTTCCTGTTGTTAACATATAATATCCAAAATAAGCCAAATAGAAGATTCTAAAGAAAGGTATAAATGAATTCATAGTTGTGTTTAAACTTGTGAATCTTGTTTTGTTATGTGTTTTTCTTCTAAAATCATTTTCAAGATTATTCATAACAATTTTTCTTGCTTGTTCATGACTTAATCCTTTTTCTACTAAATCTCCTATTAAAAATTCAAAAGATTTTGATGGAAACTCTTGATTTTCAGAAGATAAAATAATCTTCTTATGAATTAAATAAAATAATATAAAGAAAGGGATAGCATATACAAAATATAAAAATAGGTTTTTATCAAATAAGAAAATAATTATTGCAGCTATTATTATTCTCATCCCATCTATGATGTTATAATAGAATGTTCTTATTAATAAAACATATAAATAAAGATGTTTAGAAGATAAGTCTCCTTTTTCTTTTAAAAAATATTTTAAATTTTTATTATATTTTTCAAAAATCTTTTCTTTTATTGACTTTTCTATTTTTCCAAAATATTTTACCCGATATTTTTCAACTTTTATATCTATAAAAATTTTAATTAAATATAATATAAGAAAAAAGGTTGTGGCATAAAATAAAAGAGACATATTTGCTTTTTGATAAATATGTACTATATAAAACTGAGTTATAACTGGAAAAAGGGTTAATATAATTGTGGAAATAATTGAAAGAAAAAGTATGAATAAAATTTTTTTCTTATCAAATAAAATTATTTTTTTAAAATAAGGGTTTTTAGATACAAAATTGAAATTTAAGGCTTTTTTCATTTTAAGAAGGGTGTGCTGTCTCCAACACACCTAAAATCAGAGAGTTTCCATCTCACTGTTTACTCCCATGTGGGGGCGGATAAGGCTTGGAAGGGAACGGTATCTGATTATATTGGTAAAACACCAACAAAAATCCATTAGGGATTATGATAAAATTACTTATGAACTAATCTTTATAAATTTTACTAAGGATTTTCAAACATTTGATAATATGTCCAATTTAAAAAATCTTTCGTGGTTTGTAAATATCTTTTTGTTTGTTTTTTGTTTGTTAATAAATAAGGTGTTGATCCATTTACTTCATCTGGATATCTAGTTGTCAAAAATAAATATTCTAATTCTGCTATATCTTCATGAAATTCTTCAGGCATGTTTGTTTTTTCTAAAAACAATTCTAAATTGTGGTTTCTTGGGGGGAGTTTTCCTGTTTGAAAAACATACCATGATTTTAATGTTTTTTCAACAGCTTGTTCACAGAAAAAATTAGTAACATAATATTCTCCTAAAATGAAATTTTTTTCAGCTACAACTAAATCTTTTTCAGCTTGTTCTAACCAATTATTAAATCTTGGGCGATCATCAGGATATATATATTTGTCAGAATAACCTTCTAATATTTCTCTTAATTCGGGAACACCCAATAAATCTTTGTCTTGAATTATTTGATTATTTTTTATAAAAATGGTCTTGTTAATTAAAACTACTGAAGCTAATATTAAAAGTAATATTAAAATAATTATTGTTATATTTAATTCTCTTTTTTTCATTAATAAAAGAATAACTTTCTAAATTAAAAAGCTTTCTAAAAAAATATAAAAGTATTTAAATGTAAATAGGATAATTATATTTATAATGGGAAGAGGAGATATTGCTATTTCAAAGAAATTATTTGTAATGACTATTTTAGGAGTTTTATTAATTATGTTTAGTTTAATTATTATCTCTGGTTCTAAAGGTGGTTGGGGTCCAGATGGAGATGTATGGAATGAAAAAAGAACTTGGGGGGATTATGATGGTGATGGAGAAGACGAATGGATAGATTGGCCAGCTGAAACAGATCTTTATGATCAGTGGGACGAAGGGAGTTATGGTGCTGAGAGTGATGCTGATTGGGATGACGGTGACTGGGGTTGGGACGGTGACTGGGATGATGGTTGGGAAGGTGATTTTTATGATTCTTTTGATTGGGACTTTGATTGGAGGGGTGATGATATTTGGTGGAGGGATGATTTTTATAATCAAGTTTGCTATGATCCAGATTATGATGGGTGTGGATTATATTGTGTGGGGTGTGGTGATGATTGTGATTCGCATAATTATGATGTAAATCCTTTAGCAGGGGAACTTTGTGAAGATGGTTTAGATAATGATTGTGATGGATGGAGTGATTGTTGTGATTATGATTGTAAATTTGAAGCTGCTTGTGGCCATGTTGATTATTC
>CAZQAV010000027.1:0-5611 GCA_964591395.1 Candidatus Woesearchaeota archaeon
GCATTCTATATGCTACAACTTTGAATTTAAGAGGACCAAATCTTTCTAGTGAAAGAGCAATTTCATCTGCAATAATTTGAGCATCAAATTCTGGTTGTTCAATCTGATCTATTTCAATATGAGGATTTTCTAATTTGAATCTTGTTTTCAAAACTTCTGTTAATTGATTTATTTTCTCTCCTTTTTTACCAATAACTAAACCAGGTTTATGTGTCGAAACAATTATTTTTTCACCAACAGGAGTATATTCTATTATAACTCTACTAACTTTTCCTTTTCCAATTTCGTTTTTAATATATTCACGAATAGTAAATTCTTCTTTTTTAAATTTAACTACATTTTTTTCTTCCATTATTTCTTTTTCTCCTTTTTCATTTTCTTTTCAACAGCTTTAATAAATACATGGGATCTTTTTTTTCGTATTCTTCCAAATCTCCCATATGGCCGCGCACCTATGTTTGAAATAGCCTCTTTAATTATGGGATCATTTAATTCATTTGCTTCCGCATTTGAAGCAAGGCTCTTTAATAATACTATAAATTCTTTTGCAGCTTTTGCAGGATATTTTCCAGACATTATTCCTTTCTGATGGGGCAATTCACCTTTCATTGGGACCGGTTTTCTTAATTTTGAAACTTCTTTAAGATCTCTTATTGCTTGAGGAATTGTTTTATATTTAATGAATTTACATATTCCTGCACATTGTTTTGTAGATAAATGCAAATTTTCGACATTCACATTAGCTTCTGTTTTCTTTACTTTTGGTTTCACAGGAATTTTTTCTTTTTTATCAACTTTACCTTCTTTTTTAGATTCCTTTTTTTCTTGTTTAGGAAGGGTTTTAGGAACATCCATTTTTTTTGGAGCTTTAACTACCATTTGTTTTTTCTGTTCTTGTTTTCCAGTAGGTTTTTCAGTATTTACCATTTTTATTTCTTAGATTTTGCTCTTGAACCTTTTGTAGCTCCTACTCCAGCACTCCCATGTTTAATTCTTGCTCTAGTTGGAGCAAATTCTCCAAATTTATGTCCCAACATTTCAGCAATTACTTCAACAGGAATAAAATTCTGTCCATTGTATATTTGAATTTTCATACCCACCATTTCCGGCACAATAATAAGATCTCTTTGATGTGTTTTAATTTTCTTACCCTTTGCCTGTTTTCCCTTAGCTCTATTAACAAAATATTCAATCTTTTGAAATTGCCTCATAACAGTTCTTCTTTGTCTTGAAGTTAAATATTTTGCAAATTCTCGGATATCTAATTGTTTAAGCTCTTCTAATGGCTTTCCTCTATATGTGAATTCTTTTTTTCTTAATTCCATTTTATTTATTTCCTTTTACCTGTTCTTCTTGGCCTTAACAATCCAACCTTCCTTCCCGGAGGAGCGTTTCTCTTGGCAATCTTACTTTTTGGATTCTTTGCTCTACCTGAACCAAAAGGATGATCTATTGCATTCATTTTAACGGCAGATGTTCTTGGCCATAATTTACTTTTAGATTTTTTAATATAATATTTTTTTCCAGCTTTAACAACCGGTTTATCTAATCTTCCTCCACCTGCAATAACCCCAATAATTGCTCTACAGTTTTTATTAAATTTTCCTTCCTTTTTAGATGGAAATAAAACAAAAACTTCTTCCCCCACTGTTTTATTAACAACAGCTGAGTTTCCTCCTGTTTTTATGAATACCCCCCCATCACCAGGTCTTGATTCAATACAATGTATCTGTGTTTTAATGGGAATATCTTTTAATGAAACTATATTCCCTTTTTCAATCTCTTTTCCAAATTTAATTTTTTGTCCTTCTATCATACCTTTAAATGCAGGAATATAAAAAGTCCCTTTTGAGTATTTTATTTTAGCTAAAGGAGCTGTATGTGCAGATGAATTAAATAATTTGATAACTTTTCCTTCACCTTCTAATTTTTGGGGATATTGTAATTTATGTCTAAATGCTTTTTTTCTAACTCTATAAGTATGACTTCCTTTTCCCCTAGCCTGTGTAATTATTCTTTTTCCCATTTTATATTAATCCTAATTTAGTTGCAACATCAATTGCAAGAAAATCCTTTTTTAATTTAACATATGCAAATTTTTTATTATTTTTTATTAAGGTTCTCACATTTTGAACTTTAACATCAAATAATTCTTCAACTTGTTTTTTAATTTCAATTTTATTTTCTTTTTTATCTGTTTTAAATACAAGGGTATTTTGAGATTCTATTAACATAACAGCTTTTTCAGTTACAATTGGTTTCATTTTTTGGGCTCCTTAAGAGAATTTAATTCTTTTACAGCATTTTCAGTATATATAGTCAATCTTCCTAAACCACCTTTAGCTAAATCAGATACACTAACATTTCCAGCCTTTTTAACATCAAAAGCTTTTGTTTTTATTTTTTCATTTTTTCCAACGACAAATAATAATCCTGCATTTGATTTATATTTTCTTCCTCTTAATTTTCCCTTCCCACTTCTTACTTCTTTTTTCTTTAATGCTACACTGAATAACTCTTTACCCAAGATTTTTTTAATACTTTCAAGTAATTTTTTAGTTTTTAATGAAGATATTTTTCCTTCAACAATTAAAGGTAAATTAGATATTTTCTTATTTTTTAAAGAAGCATATTTTGATAATATTGTTTTTTCATTAGCTGTTGCACTTATAGCAGATTCAAATGCAATTTTCATTTCTTTTTTATTTATCATTAAAGTATTTTTCATAGAAATTACTTTTGGAGGATGAGCTCTTCTTCCGCCCCTAGTACTTGCAACTTCTGCCCCAACCCAATTAAATTGAGTTCCTCTTCTAGAAGTACTCATTCTAGGAATTCTAGACATACCTCTTCCGTAACCACTTTTCCACACATGTCTTCTATGAACAATTGTACCACTTGCAGAATGCTGTTTTCCTGCAACAGGAGATGGACCATAAGGTTGATTTGTTTTTTTAGCCTCTAAGACTTTGAATACAATATCTTCCCTTATTTTTGTTGAAAAACTTTTAGGTAAATCTATTTTACTTTTTTCTTTTCCGTTTATGTCTAACAATGTAGCTTTCATCTTATTCCAATTACCTCAAAATCTTTTTTAGTTTGTTTTCTTGTTTCTCTTAAAGGAGAAGTAATTAATAATTGTCTTTTTGAAGGCCCTTGAACAGAACCCCGAACAAGAATATAATCTGTTTTAACATCACCAAAATTTTTTAATCCTTTTAATCCTTTCATATCTTGAGCTTTTCCTATTCCCAAAATCTTATTATTATATATGAGTCTTGTAAACATTCCTAATTGGCCAGCTTGGGGTGCTCTAAAAGTAACTCTTGCAGGATGCCAGGGACCTAAACTACCTGGCCTTCTTCTTCCTTTTTCAGATTTGTGAGATTTAAGTGTAATTCCAAATCTTTTAACAGGTCCTGAAAAACCTTTCCCTTTTGTTAAACCCCTTAAATCAACTAACTGCCCATCTTCAAAAATATTTAAAACTGAAATTTCTTTAGATAAATTTTCTTTAATATAATTTAATTTTTCCTCATTACCCCCATTTAATCCAATTTCAATCATATCTGGTTTCTTTTTTAAACCTGTTTTTTTAACATTAGAATATGCAATAATAGTAACATCATCATAATCTTCAGCTTTAATATCATCTAATTTTTTAGAATAATTTTTTGGCAATTTAATTTTTCTTTGTAATTCTTTTTCAAGAGAAGAATTTAATATTTCTTTAGAAACTTTGTTGTTTTTATAAAATCGAACAGAAAAAATCTTTAATGGGGGGCACTCAAGAACAGTAGAAGGAATAATAATTTTTTGACCTTTAGTCATAGAATCAGGGGTATTGTCTTTGGCATATATGGAAACCATACCAGCTTTATAACATATGAAACCTTTGATAGATTTGCCAGAATGAATAGCTTTCCAGTTTACACTAGGTAAAAATTTAGCAGCCCTTTTTCTGGGCCAATATTGCAAACTTCCTTTTCTTGGTGATTTTCTTGTTGGCATTTCTTATTGTTTTTGTTGCGGAAAACATTTTTATTTTTACCCTGGAATTAATGTAAAATATGAAGAAAATTAGCCTATTTAAAGCTTTTGAGAGTGATTTTAAGCTTCAAATTTAATTATTTTTTCATCCTCTTTTTCGTCTATAATAGATTTTCTAACTATTCTTCCTTTCCTAATAGCAAGCTCTCTTATCTTAGAATAATCTGTTTCTCCCTTAGGAAATATAATTTGGTCAATAAAAAAAGTATGATTTATTTCAGCTTTTTGCCAATCATCTGTTTCAATAACAAAACTTTCTCCAATTTCTTTGTCTGTTGTAACCAACCTACAAAAATCAGGTTTAGGAGCTTCCCCTTTACTTTTAGGTTTAGCTGATTTAGGTGCTTTGGGTTTTATCTTTAATTTACTATCTTCTGAATCAAATGTTAATGCAAAAAATGCTTTTGGAAATTTTTCAAGTAGATCAAGAATATCTTTACCAGACATTTCACTTTCAATTAAATATCTTTTAACACCTTGAAATTGTTTTTTATCTTTAAATTCAAGTTCTCCTGTTAAATCATTTGTAGATACAATAGCTCCTTTAACATTAGTTTTATTCTCACCTAATTTTTCAGCAACAAATTTTACTAGCTCATTTGCAAATTCAGCAGTAGTTTTAATAGTATATTTTCCCTTTGAACTTTTAGCTTCCACAATTGCCCGATCTCTAAATTCACCCTTACTAAATTTTTGAAATTGAAAATGGACAGATTCATCCACATTACCGTCTACAATTCTCTTAATAAAATTCATGTTTTATTTAAACTACAAACCTTTATAAATTTCACTCTATTATTTTAATTATGGATGATATTTACTTTAGAAAAATAATGACTGCAATTATATTATTAGCTTTGCTTGTTTTATCTTTCTTACTTTTAAAACCAATTTTATTATCCATAATCTTTGGTATACTTCTTGCATTTATTTTTTCTCCTCTGTATAATAAAGTATATTTATTGACAAAAATGAAAAATCTATCCGCTATGTTGATATGTTTTTTATTAGTAATAGTTATAGTGCTTCCGTTTTGGTTTTTAACCCCAGTATTTATTGATCAATCTTTTAAGATATATATGGCTGCACAACAGATGGATTTTGTAACCCCTTTACAAAGTTTATTTCCATCATTACTTGCTTCTGAGCAATTTTCAATTGAAATAGGTTCTACAATACAATCTTTTGTAACAAAATTAGCAAATTATTTTGTTAATAGTTTATCACAGATAATATTAAATTTTCCAACAATATTTTTACAATTAATGGTGGTATTTTTCACCTTTTATTTTACCTTGAGAGATAAAAAGATACTTGTAGAATATATAAAAAGTTTTTCACCTTTCCCTAAAGAAGTTGAAAAAAAACTATTTCAATCTTCTAAAAATTTAACAACTTCTATGCTTTATGGGCAATTTATAATTGGGATATTGCAAGGTCTTATTGCTGGTATAGGTTTCTTTATTTTTGGAGTTCCTAATGCAATCACATTAACTTTATTAGCCATGTTGGCAGGAATCTTTCCAATTATAGGTACAACAATTATTTGGGTACCAACTAC
>CAZQAV010000028.1:0-5258 GCA_964591395.1 Candidatus Woesearchaeota archaeon
ACTATAAGCAAAATACTTGCAATCGCCATGAAAAAACCAAAAAGGTTTTTTGTTTTCATTTGTGTTTTTTTACTCAATTTATTTAGCAGAAAACTTTGTTTTCTGTATAATTATCGACATAAATCCACTTTATAAACTTTATTATAGTGTAATTATAAAGTGACACACAATTCACTAGAGTTCAGAACAAAAAGTGACATATGTCATTAGAATAAGGGAAAATAATTAAAAAATAAAAAAAAGGTCCTAAATTAGAACCTATAAACTTAATAATTCAATATTAGTATCTGTTGAACCAAAGTTCTTTGCAACAATTACATGAACACCTGCGTCTTCAGCTGCTTTTATAACAGATTTAATAACAGTGCCGTCAATTACAAGAATAGATGGTTTTGTACTAGCTTTTTGAATCACAATATGCAGTCCTCTAACAGATGTTTTCTTGATTTCCTTAAGATCTTTGTCAAGCAATATTGCTTTACCAGAACCTGCATTTTTCTTTGAAATTTCTTTAAGTTCTTTTTTAAGCTTGTCCCCTAATTCAAAACTTTCAGCTTTAGCTTCTGGATTTACATCTTCTTTTCTGTAAGAATTTCCTTGTTTAAAAAAATCTTCAGCAGGTATTTTCTTTCTCAAATTCATAAGAACTTCTTTGTTTGTTAATTCTTCAACTTCTTTACCTTCTGGTGCAATTGCAATATATTTAACATTTGCATTGTCGCATACATTTTTAGCAATTAATTTTCCCCCCCTGTCTCCATCAACAAAAAGAGTAATTTCTTTTTCCTTACCTAATTCTTTTATTCCATCAGGAAGTTTTGTACCATTCAGACCAACAACATTGTCAACACCATGTTTCAATAAGTTAACAACATCTGCCCTTCCTTCAACAACAATAATTTCTTTTCCAGAAAGGTCTCCACATGGAAGTTTTTCAGATCCATAAGTGGTTATTTCAGAGGTTCTTCGCGAATCTTTAATCTCATTTGAAATTTGTCTAGAATCTGTTCCACCTGATAACTCTTTCATAAGTTTCTTAGCTCTATCAATAATATAGTCTCTTTTACTTCCTCTAACATCTTCTATTTGAACTATATCTATTTGAGAGTCACATGGTCCAATTCTTTCTATTGTTTCAATTGCAGCAGCTAATAAAGTTGTTTCAGATTGATCTAAGGCTGTAGGAATTTGGATTTTTCCAGTAGTTCTTTTGTCTTTTCTTTGCAAATCTACTTCAATTCTACCTATTTTACCTTCTTTCTGCAATTCTCTCATTTCAAGGTCAGATCCAAGTAATCCTTCTGTTTGACCAAATAAAGCACCTATTACATCTGGTTTTTCTAATGCACCTTCAGCTAGGAAATCTGCATGTATCATGTATTTTATAGATACTGGGCTTACTTTTGCCATTTTTTGTTTGTCTCCATAATTTAATTATGAAATCTTAATGATTTCTATAGAAAAATACTGTGCCTATAACTAGGCCCTAACTTTTAATAAAGCATAATGCTAATAATAAATGAGTGTGATGTGATTTTAATATAATCTTATCTGTACTTTTCTATTGATATTTCAAGTTTTGAGAGGTTTTTAAAGGTTTCTTTTTAAGATATAAAAATTATTCCATTTTAGGAAAACCTTCAACATTTACCTTAAGATATTCAATATATCTTCCAACCAGTTTTTCTCCTCCATTAACAGCTTTTATTGAAAAACCTTTTTCATCATCTGTTAAAGAAACCCTAGCTTGTCCTGGGTAAGGATTAATTAGGTTATTTTTGAGATCATTGATAAGTACAGAAGCATCACGAGGTTCAGGAGAAATATTTATTGAAGTAGCAAATTTTCTATCATTTTTAGGGTTAACTTTTCTTTTAATATTTATATCATAAATTACCCTTTTTTCTCTAGAAATCATTTCTGCAAAATCCATAGTAGCATTATAAATATCAATTTCTAATTTAGATAAACTATTATCCATAAAAGAAAAATACATAAAATCATTTAAAAATATAATTATGCTAGAAAATAACAATCAAAAATTATTTCTTCTTTGTTATTTCAGTACACATTCCAGCTGCAACTGTTGCACCAGCATCTCTTACTGCAAATCTAGATGTAAATGCATTATCTTTTTGTGTTTCTAAAGCCAAATTACCTTGAGGTGCTATTCTAACTTTAGCAGAATCTCCGTTCTTTAAGAAATCAGGATTTTCTTTTATTGTCTCCCCTGTTCTTGGATCAATTTGAGCTATTAATTCAACAAATTGACATGGAACTTGAGCTGTGTGTATATGGAATACAGGTGTATATCCTTTAGCTAATACACTTGGGTGATTAATAACAGTAATAGTAGCTATAAATTCTTCAACAATTGGTATTGGATTAGCAGCTTCACATATAACATCTCCTCTAGCTATATCTTTTTTACCAACTCCTCTAATATTAATTCCAACATTGTCACCTGCAACAGCTTCTGGTAATTGTTCATGGTGAGCTTCAATAGTTTTTACTTCACCTGCAATACCTTTCCCTGTTCTACCAGGTAATACCATAACTTTTTGTCCTATCTTCATAATCCCTGTTTCAATTTTTCCAACAGGAACAGTTCCTATACCTGTAATTTCATAAACATCTTGGCAAGGCATTCTCATTGGAAGGTTTGTTGGTAACTCAGGAGCAGGGAACAAATCAAATTGTTCTAATACTGTTGGTCCTTTATACCAATCCATTTTTTCAGATTTCTTAGCAACATTATCTCCTTGTAAACCAGAACATGCAATAAAAGTAGTTGTAGCAGCATCTATTCCAACACCTTGTAATAATTTTCCAACATCTTCTTTAACTTGATTGAATTTATCTTCTTTATAATCAACAGCATCCATTTTATTAACAGCAATACAGACATTCTTAACACCCATTGTTCTTAATAACCATAAATGCTCTGTTGTCTGTGGTTGAACACCTGCTGGAGCTGCAATTACTAAGAATGCACAATCAGCTTGTGAAGCACCTGTAATCATGTTCTTAACAAAATCTCTGTGACCTGGTGCATCAATAATTGTAACTTCATATTTTTGAGTAATAACTTTTTTATAAGCTAAATCAATTGTAACTCCTCTTTCTCTTTCTTCTTTAATCTTATCCATAACATATGCAAATTCAAAACCAGCTTTACCATGTTTTTCAGCTTCTTCTTTAAACTTCTTCATTTCTTGTTCAGAAACAGCACCAGAATCATACATAAGTCTTCCAACTATTGTTGACTTTCCAGCATCAACATGTCCTACGAACACTGTGTTCATGTTTGGTTTTTCTTTAGCCATATTATAATATTAAAATTTTAATAATGTTTAATGAAAAATTATATTTATAAACCTTATGGTTACTGATTCTCACTCAATCCTTTCCTATCTCTTATCTTCTTGATAATATCATCTTGCATACTCATTGGAACTTTTTCAAATTGCTGTTCAGATAAAGATGAACTTCCTCTTCCTTCTGTTGCAGATCTCAGGTCATTTGACCAACCAATCATTTCAGCTACAGGAAGTTTTGCTTTAACTTCTGCATTTGTCCCTTCTTGTGTAACATTAATCATTTGTCCTCTTTTACTTCCTATTAATTTTGTAATTGTTCCTAAAAATTGATCAGGCATTTCAATAACATGAACTTGTAAAGGTTCAAATAATGCAGGACTTGCATTTTTCATAGCTTCTTTTATAGCATCTCTTACAGCAGGATAAACCTGAGCAGGACCTCTGTGAATAGCATCTTCATGTAATCTTATATCGACGAGAGAAACTTTTAATTTCATACATGGCTCTCTTGCCAATGGACCTTCATCCATAACCATTCTAAAAGCATCTAAAACCATTTCAATAACTTCTTGAATATGAACTTCTCCTCTTGTTTCATCCATAAACATATTTCCATTATAAACTTCTTTTACATTTCTTGAAATATCACTTCCCCAACCAAGATCTAATAATATTTTTGCAACTTCAGGATCTTTTTTCTTCATTCTTTTTTCAGGAATAGCACCACTTTTGATAGCTTCATAAATTTCATCTTCTAAAGGTTCAACTTTTATATAAAAAATATTATGTTTATTAGGACTTCTTCCTTCTTTAGCATTTGATTCTTTATTTACTGTTTCTCTATAAACAATAATTGGAGCAGAAGTTTTAACAGGCAATCCTTTTTCAGATTTAATTCTGTTTTCAATAATTTCTAAATGTAATTCACCCATACCTGACATTAAACTTTCTCCTGTTTGTTCATTAATAGTTATTTTAATAGAAGGATCTTCTTTTCCAATTTGTTTTAATATTTCAACTAACTTAGGTAAATCAGCAGCTTTAGTAGCTTCAATAGATTTTGTAACAACAGGTTCAAACAAATGTTTTATAGCTTCAAATGGTTCTATTAATCCCTTGCTAACTGTTTCACCTGTAAAAACATCTTTTAATCCAACAATACCAATAATATTTCCAGCATTTACTTCATCAACAATAACTCTTTGAGCACCTTTGTAAACACTTACTTGTTGAACTCTTGTATTTCTTTTAGCCATAGCCATATACACTTCATCCCCTTGTTTAATAGTACCTGAAAATAATCTTCCAGCAGCAACTTCACCAGCATGTTTATCAACAACTATTTTAATAGGTACAAAAGCAACTTCTCCATCTGGATTACAATCAATTAAAGATTTACCAACTTCAGAGTCTAAATCCCCATGCCATATTTTTGGAATTCTATATTTCTGGGCATCAACAGGATTTGGATGATGTTCAACACTCATTTCTAAAACAACTTGATGTAAAGGTGCTTTTTTAGCAAGTTCTTTATAATTATCATTTTGATATGCATCTATAACATCTTTGAAAGTTATTCCTTTTTCTTTCATATATGGGAAACTTAATGCCCAATTATGAAATGCACTTCCAAATGCAACAGTACCTTCCCCAACACCAACTTTCCATTTTTCTTTATAACCTTCAGGAGCAATATTTTCAATTAATTCATTAACATGGTCAATAATAGAAATAAATTTTTTTTCCATTTCTTGAGGTGTTAATTTAACTTCTTTTATCAATCTGTCAACTTTGTTAATAAATAAAGTAGGTTTAACAAGTTCTTTCAAAGATTGTCTTACAACTGTTTCTGTTTGAGGCATAACACCTTCAACAGCACATGCTAATATAACACAACCATCAACAGCCCTCATAGCTCTTGTAACATCTCCTCCAAAA
>CAZQAV010000029.1:0-5106 GCA_964591395.1 Candidatus Woesearchaeota archaeon
AGAAATATTAAAACCAGCTATGGAACAACAATCATTATCAAAACAATCAAAAATAATTTTAGTAGATGAGGTTGATGGTATTTCAGCTGTTGATTATGGGGGGTTAACAGAATTATTATCTCTAATAGAATTCACACCCCACCCAGTAATTATAACTGCAAATGACATATGGAATAGAAAATTAAGTTCATTAAGAAGAAAATCAGATATGATGCAGTTAAAGGAAATAGATTACAGAACAATAAAAGATATTTTAACAGATATTTTAAAAAAAGAAAACAAATTAATAACTCCGGATATAATAACAAGTATTTCTATAAAAGCAAAGGGAGATTTAAGGGCAGCTATAAATGATATCCAAACAGCTTCAAATTTAGAAGATCCTTCCAAAATACAAATTGATGAAAGGAATAAAGAAGTAGATATATTCAATGCTTTAAGATTAATATTCAAAGGAAAAGCAACAAATGATACCTTGAGGATATTTGATTCTGTAAAAATGCCTATTGATGAAATAATTTTATGGGTAGAAGAAAACATTCCTTTAGAATATCAAGGAGAAGAACTTGCAAAAGCATATGATAAGTTAAGCAAGGTTGATGTGTTTAAAGGAAGAATATACAAACAACAATACTGGAGATTTTTAGTTTATGAAAATGCTCTTTTAAGTTATGGTATATCTGCTTCTAAAAAAAACATTATAACAGGGTTTACAAGTTATAAAAAACCAACAAGAATATTAAAAATATGGTTGAATAATAGAAGAACAGCAAAGAAAAAATCAATAGCTCAAAAATATTCAAAATATGTCCATGTAGGTCTGAAAAGAGCAATGAGGGAATTTCCCATTATAAAACCAATATTAAAAGATGATGATATAAGAAAAGAACTAAGATTAACAGAGGATGAAATAATTTATTTAGATAATGAAAAACATTAATTATTAATACAGGCATCTACCCATTCTTTAAGTGCAACTTGATCCAAATTTCCATTTGCATCTGCAAATGCCCCAACATATATTTCATCTGTTTTAGGGCAAATAAATTGAGGAACTCCTCCACTAGTCATATGACTTTGAATACAATTATCAATTATCTCTAGAGATCCTGTATTTCCTGCTTCAATCCATTTGAATTTATACCCTTCTTTTTCTAAAAGTTCTACTCCTGGTTTCATCTTTGTACACCAGCCACATGAATTTGAATAATAAAAAATTATAGTATCTGAAGTAATTCCATAGGGTTCAACACATCCTAATATTGGTTCAACAGGTTCATTAGGAACTTCAGGTGCATCATCAAAAGAAATAATCTCTTCAACAGGAATTATTCCTTGAACAAGATTCTTACCATCACGAGTAACATATAAAGGCATTAATTGCCCATCTAAAGATAAAGTAACTTCATAAAAACCAGTTCCAGTATCTTCTACTTTTATAATTTCTACATTTTGAGCAGCATTGACATTAAGAAAATCTATAACAATTTCTTCAGCTTGATTTGAAGATATAACATTACCTGTTATGCCATTAAAAGAACTTACTAAAAACATAAAAACCAAAATAGCTAAAACAATTGTAGAAAGTATCCAGGGATTTTTTCTAAGTCCATGCACATTCAATTTTGGAATTTTTATTTCTACTGTATCTTTTTTTTCTTCTTCCATTAAAAACCAGAATTAAAGTATATTTAAAAAGATTATGGTAATCCAAACAATTAAAAATCTCTCAGACTATTTTCAATCATGCCTTATGATATAATAATTGGAAGAAATGAATCTGACAAAAAAAACTTTGGAAAAAGAGGTTTAGTATATATTGGAAAAGGTTATGTAAAAATGGGTCAATACACTTCTTTAAGCAATAAGATTTTTATGGATGTTGCAAGAAGTCATGTAATTTTGGTAGCTGGTAAAAGAGGTTCAGGTAAATCATACACTTTAGGAGTTATAGCTGAAGAATTAGCAAGCTTACCTGAAGGGGTAAATAAAAATATTGCTCCTTTAATTTTTGATACTATGGGGATATACTGGACAATGAAATTCAAAAATGAAAAAGATAAAGAACTTTTAAGAGATTGGAAATTAGAATCAAAAGGACTTCCAATAAAAATATTTGTCCCTTTTGGACATTATGATAAATATCTTGAAAAAGGTATACCTATTGATAATAAATTTGCTTTAGACATTTCTGAGTTAAATGTAGATGATTGGATATTAACTTTTGGATTGAATATCACAAATCCGGTAGCTGTTTTAATTGAAAGAACCTTAACAAGATTAAGAAAAAAAGGAAAATACAATATTGATGATATAATCTATGCTCTTGAACAAGATGAAAAAACACCTGAACAAACTAAAAACGCTGCAGCAGGATTATTTGAAGCTGCAGATACCTGGGGCATATTTGCAAAAGAAGGCCAAGAACCAACAAAAATTAAAGATCTAATAAATGCAGGTATAACTTCTATTTTAGATTTAAGTGTATATAATTCTGTAGGGGCATTTAATGTAAGGGCCCTAGTAGTAAGTTTAGTTTCAAGGAAGATCTTCAATCAAAGAATGGAGGCAAGAAAAAAAGAAGAAATAGAATCAATTTCAAAAGGTTTAGATTATTTTTCAGACCAAGAACAAAAAGAAGATCCTTTAGTTTGGATGTTTATAGATGAAGCACATGAATTTCTTCCAAAAGAAGGCAAAACATTAGCAACAGATGCTTTAGTTCAAATATTAAGAGAAGGAAGACAACCTGGTTTATCATTAGTTCTTGCAACACAACAACCGGGCCAAATACATAGAGATGTTATGACGCAATCAGATGTAGTTATATCTCATAGAGTTACATCCCAAGCAGATTTAGAAGCTCTTAATTTTATAATGCAAAGTTATCTTTTAGATGGAATAAAAAAATACATGGATGATTTACCCACATTAAAAGGTTCAGCTATTGTTCTCGACGACAATTCAGAAAGAATATATCCTATGAGGGTCAAACCAAGATTTACATGGCATGGTGGTGAAGCACCTACAGCAATAAAAGCTGAGAAGAAATTATAAAACCATAAAATCAACCCTCAATCTAACCCTATAAGGTCCTATCTCCCCTGCATTTTTCACTTTTAATATCTTAATTTTCTTCTTATATTTTTTAGCTTCTTTCTCAACTTTCTCGATAATCTTATTTGTATCTTCCATCTTACAAAAATCATAATAATATATTTTAGTTGATTTTTTACTTAACATAAAAGCTTCTTTCAAAAAACTATCTTTCAATCTAGGTCTGGCCATAACAATTACATCAAACCCCCCCTTAATTCTTGGTGCAACTTTTTTAATATCTCCTTGAACAATTTCAACTTTATCTTTTAATTTATTTAATTCAACATTTAACTTTGCATATTTATTTGCTTCTCTATTAATTTCATTTGACACAATTCGCTTTGCTTTTGAATTTTTAGCAATAACAATAGAATAAGGCCCAACACCTGCACACATAACCAACACTTCAGCATTTTTTTTAATCAAACCTGCAATTTCCTTCCTCTCACCACTTAATCGAGGAGAAAAATAGGTTTTATCTATATTAAATCTAAAAGAACATCCATTTTCCCTATATAATACTTCTTTTGTTTTTTCACCTGCAATATATTTTGTTTGCATTTTTCTTAATCTTCCTTTAAACTTTCCAACTTTTTCAAGAACTGTTTTAATTGATCTATTGTCTTTCAATATTTTATTTGCAAATTGTTTTTTATCTTTTAACCTAGTTCTTTCTGAAAATTTCACAACAGCTATATTTCCAAATATATCATATGCTCTGAAAACATCTTTTACCATAAAAACCAAACACAAAAAAGGAATTTAAATGTTATGAAAAATTTATAAACATCCTCCACATATTTATTTTATGAAAAAGAGGCTTGCATTTTTACCATTCTTAATTATATTATTTGTAAATCTAGTAAATGCAGCAGGGATCGAGGATATTTTATATAATATGGGGGGAATTTCTACTGTAATTTATCTTACTCTCTTTTTAGGATTTTTTTTGATAATATTTAAATCATTATCTAGATTTTTTAGAGAAAGTTTAACAATACCAATAATATTATCCCTTTTAATATCTTTTGTTGCAACTTATGGATTATCCACCCTTGAATTTGACATGGAAAATTGGGTATATAGTTTAGGAATACCGCCTGATCTTTTATGGGTAATTATTGCAGCTGTTTTATTATTAGTTTTATTAATGGTCTCCCGTTCAAAAAAAGATCGTAAATTTAGATTTTATAGGGCATTTATGTTATTGGGTTTAGGAATGGCAGCAATATCTTCAACAGAATTAGTATATGAACAAGAAATGACTGCAACAATTGGAATAATTATATTTTTATTAGCCATCTGGAGAAGACATAAGGTAATGAAAAAAATGAAATATTCTGATTTGCCCTCTCCCCCACCTTCAAATATCAATAGCCACAATACCACCACCCACCACCATTATGGAGATCAGCAACAAAAACCTTCCAAACAAAAAATCCCTCCAAAACCCCCTGAACCTAAAAAACAAAATTTTAGAAGAATAAAAAAATTAAGAAGAAGAGAAAGACAATTAAGAAAGATATTAAATACAATGCCCATGGGTAAAAATGTTGCAAAAGGAACTAGGGGTTATAGAAAATTCATAAAACTACAAAGAGAATTCACTGCTGTAAAAAAAGAATTAAATTCTTAAAACCAATCTTCTAAACCTTTCTGCTTACTTTGTTCTTCAACCTTTTTAAGTTTATCAAGTTGTTTTTCAATTCTTTGCTCTGAAAAATCATGATTATATACTAAGATCTGCCTTATTTTTTCTTCATCTATCTTCCCAAATTCAATATCAGCGTCGATAACAGCAGGTTTATGGAATAATTCAAATATTTCTTGCCAATTAAATCTATCTTCTTCAGATAAACCCATCATTTGCTCTTCAACTTGTTCAAATATTAAAATAGGTTGCTTATATTTCTTAACAATATCAAGTGCTCTTTTTTGACCTATACCCGGTATTCCTTTTGGATTATAATCTGTTCCTATCAATATACCTAAACATATTAATTGATC
>CAZQAV010000030.1:0-5026 GCA_964591395.1 Candidatus Woesearchaeota archaeon
AAAATTAAAACGTCCCGTGGTTTTATCCATCCTGAACAAAAAATGGGTAACTTCCAGTTCAAGCCATCCCTTCAAGGAACTGTCCGGCACTTTTTTCACCGCTTCAGCATTGAGAATCACCTTGATAAGTTTGTTTTCTTTTTTCACCTTAATGGGTTTTTCCTTAACAACGCCCTGCCCTGTCAATTCAACTTCCCATTGAAAATTGACTTCACCTTTCCGTGAAAAAAAGGGATGTATGGACACACGATCTAAAAAGGTATCAAGCACCTGATGCACAAATTTCAGAAATCTGTCAGAATTTGTTAGACTGGAAGTCGAAACCACTATAAAGCCCCCTTAAAAGATGGTGTTCCTAATATAAGTAATAGTTCAACAATCAAATATCAAGGATTTTACCTGGCATAGTATTGCATTTTTAATTTCTTGTGTCTCAAACCTTTTCCACTGTGCCGCCTGCTTTGTTAACTTTTAATTCCATTAATATAGATAATTATTTACTATAATATATTTGCGTTTAGCACATTATCAACGAACAAGAAAAGGAAGACCTGACATTGTATTAGCATCTATTGCAAGTGTGATGATAAACTCTCACATTGACAAAACAGGCCGGATTTGAAATAAAACAAGAGCTTGAATCTTATGTATGGATAACAAGGGAGAGGAACTTGACC
The DNA here is from genome assembly GCA_964591395.1 of Candidatus Woesearchaeota archaeon. GTDB lineage: Archaea > Nanobdellota > Nanobdellia > Pacearchaeales > GW2011-AR1 > CAZQAV01. The sequence goes on from CAZQAV010000030.1 coordinate 678, forward strand.
GGTATCAGTGAAATTCTTGTTTTATTATTGTTACTTGCATCAACTATTACTATTTCAAAATTTTTAAAGTCTTGATTTTTTAGGGAATCTAATAACCTATGGATATGTTTTTCTTCATTTAATGTAGGTATTATTATTGATATCAATTTATTATACCAGTTAACACTTATTGTTTTTCATTATGATTGTCTTTTAATATGTCTATTTCAATATCTTTTATTTAATATAAACAATCCTATCTCTATTATGTTATATGATTTGTACTTATAAAATCTAAATTATTTATATAGATTTACATAGTAAATTTTATATATTCGATAAAGTTTCAGATTTTTAAAAAATGAGATGATATAATGGAATTAATAACTATAATTTATTTGTTTTTTATTTTAATATCTTTGTACCTTTCTTTTGTATTTCTTATACTGTTTTTTCAAAGAAAAGATCAATTGTTTATTGATCCTGTTACTAGAAAGAATTTTCCAAAGATAACAACATTAACTACTGCTTATAATGAAGAAGATAATATAGTTGGAACAATTAAGAATATTCTTTCATGTAATTACCCTAAAGAAAAATTAGAAATAATAGTTGTTGATGATGGTTCTACTGATAAAACTTTGGAAAGAATAAAAAAATTAAAACATAAGACTAAATCAAAAATATTAAAGATTATTTCAAAACAGAACTCTGGAAAAGCAAAATCATTGAATAATGCTGCAAAAATTGCTAAAGGGGATATTTTAGTTGTTATTGATGCTGATTCTTATATTGATGAAAATGCTTTTTTGAAGATGATACCTTATTTTGAAGATCCTAGTGTTGGTGCTGTTACTGCTTCTGTTTTAGTTAAAGATCCTAAAACTTTATTAGAAAAGATCCAGGCAATAGAATATAGTCTGATTGCATGGGGAAGAAAATTATTACAGTTCATAAGTAGTGTTTATGTTACTCCTGGTGGTTTGAGTATGTATAGAAAAAATGCGTTTTTAGCAGTAGGAGGTTTTGATATAAATAATATTACAGAAGATATTGAAGTTGCATGGAGAATGTTAAGAACAGGTTATGATATCAAAATGTGTTTAAGTGCAAGATCTTTTACAGTTGTCCCAAAAAAGATTAGAAAGTGGTGGCATCAAAGAATAAGGTGGAATATTGGTGGTTTGCAAACAGCTAATAAGCATAAGGATTTAATTTTCAACAAAACTTATGGAATGACTGGCATGTTTGTAGCACCTTTTTTTATAGGTGCATTAATTTTAAGTATATTTGGTTTTTCTGTAATGGTTTATTTGTTTTCTATGAAATTTATGTCTATGTATTTTTTAACAAAACATTCAATAATTGCAAAAAATAATCCTTTTTATTTTAGTGAATTTAATGTATTGCCTAATAGTTTTACTTTTTTTGCACTTGTGTTTATGGTTTTAACAGCTATTACTCTTTATTATGCACTTAGAACTATGAAGGTACATTATAAAACTCCAGTTGTGAGTATTAGTTTTTTTTTGTATCTTTTTGTTTATGTATTATTTTTTCCAATATTATTGATTCATTCATTTTATAAAATGTTAATAAGAGATGTGAGGTGGTGATTAAATGGTAAAAAAATATAAACCTATTTTTATAAAAGCTGCAGTTTATACTTTGATTGTTTTTATGTTAGGGGTGCTTTTAGGATATGTTTTAGAAGAACAAAGAACTTCTTATATAGAAGAAAAGTATCAAGTTTTAGAATTAAAATGGCAAGATGCAAGAATCCAGAGTATGTATTTTCAGAACTTAGATTATGATCAATGTGATTTAGCAATAGAGGGAAATCTTGATTTTTCTGATGAGATTTATGAACTTGGTAAAAAAATAGATGATTATGAAGAAGTAAATGCTTTAACAGGCGAAATGATCCTTGAGAAAAAAAGACATGCTTTATTAAAAACTCAGTTTTGGCTTAATAGTATGATATTAAAAGATAAGTGTAATTCTGAATTTGTTAATGTTGTATATTTTTTTAAAAACGATCCTTCTATAGAAGAAAAACAAAAACAGTACACTCAGTCAGATGTGTTAAGAGAAATAAAAGAAAAATATGGGAGGGGGGTTATGTTAATCCCTTTACCAATTGATTCAGATATTTCTATGATTGAAATTTTTAAGAAACAGTATGACATAAATGAAGTACCAACTATTTTGATTAATGAGGAAAATAAGTTGGTTGGTGTTCATAGTTTTAATGAAATAGAAAAAGCTGTGAAAAAAGATTTAGATATTTAGAATATAATAGACTTTGTTAAATTTTTATTGTTTTCTTTTTTTCATCATATCTCCTAGAGTAAAACCTTCTGATGTTGTTGTATCTTTTTTTTGTGTATGAATTTCTTCATGTTCTTCAATAAGATTTATTCTAAAGAATCTTTCAAATTTTTCTGCTAATTTAATAGATGGTCTAAAGCTTCCTGATTCTATTTTATGAATTACTGATTCTTTTTCATTTAATAACCTTGCAACTTCTTTTTGTTTTAGTTTCTTTTTTTCACGTGCATTTTTGATTAATTGACTATAATTATTGGTAATCAATTGTATTATTTCAGTTTTTGGTTCTTCTATGATTCTATCTTGTTTTGTTGATTTTCTTTCTTTTATTTTTGTATGTATAATCTCTTTAACTTTTCCATAAGAACTACATGTCTTACAAACATTTAGGTCTGTTCCTTCTAAAGAAGTTTTGTATAATCTGTTTGTATTACTTCCACACATTTCACATAAAGGCATTTTTTCACCTGTTAAATGTTAGAATCATAATATGATTCTGATCATATTCAGAAATCTTTGATTTCTGAAAAATGGGGCGGCAACCGAGACTTTCATTTTCAATTTGAACTCGGCCTAGGGGATATCAATCCACTAATGGTCCACAGTCCCCTGTGCTGTTACCCACCACTACCTTGAGTAAGGTCAAAGGCAAGGTCCCAGGCTACACCATTGCCGCCATTGATTATAATTCTATTATTTTTTTTATCTCTTTAATCTCATACTAAAAGCATAAGGTAATAAGAATATTACTGCATATAATAGGCTTACTATCAGTGGATTATGTTGTATGTTTATATTTAAGATTGTGTCTAATTTGTTTGCAACTGTTGTCATTAAGAATAGATTGATTATTGTAATTAATGGAATGAATATGACTGCAACTATATGATGACTTGTTTCAATTTCTATATCTCTTATTATTAAGTTAAATAAGAGTCCAAATACTAGAGCAATGGATGTTATTAAAATATACATATACCATTTGGGTAATGTCATTAAGAATGGTACTAAAAACATTGCTGTTAGTAGATTACAAGTGGTTATTACAACTAAAGATGTCCAGTATGTAACTCTATGCGCTTGTTCTTTGTATTGCTTCAGTGGTGTTTTTTTTAATTTTAATTTAAAATTAGATTTTACTTTGAATGGTTTATTCATTCTTACTACTTTTGTTTTGATTTTTCTTTTTTTTATTTTATTCTTTTTTTTTTTCATTTTGAACTATTTTTAATTTCCTCTTTTGCATAATCCATATATTTTCTTAATCTTGTTTTATGATATTCTTCAAGTTCATCTATTCCTATTCTAATTTCTTCAGTTCCTTGTTTATCTTTTAGTTCTGTTATTAATGCTACATGTCTTTTGAATTCTTTTTCTTTTCCATAGTTCTTTTTTTTTACATTTCTAATTATTTTCCTTAGTTTTAAATAAAAATCTGCCATTTCATTTATTTGTGTGTTATTAGGATAAGTTTCTTTTAATAGTTCTGTTTTTAATGCTTGATTTTTTGGAACTTTCTCTTTTATTATTCCTTTTTCTACTGCTTTTTTTAGATGGACATCAATTAGAAAATCTATACAATCTATCATTCTTTTGATAATATTAATAATTACATCTACTGTTCTTGTGTATTTTAAGCTGACAAAAATTAAGTGGTCAACCATTTTGCATTCTTCTATAGCATCTGAAAATGATTCAAACATTTTAAATTACTCTCCTTTTTATTGTTTGTGTGTTCTTTAGTATTATATTATCTATTCTACCATAAAAAGCTTTTGCTTTTTGAAGGTAATTTCTGATATCATTATATGTAATACTCTTCATTTTGTATTCGTCTGAACATATTACGAATTTGTTTTTTCTTACAAATTCAATAGGACTATTCCTATGATTTATTATTATTTCTTTCATTTCTAGTATAAATTTAACATAATTTGGATTTATATTATGATGTAATAAACTTTTTCTTCTGAATAGGTCTAATTTTGAATCAAAGTTCTCTTTGAATTCAGGTATTCTTTTATTGCTTTTATCATTTT
>CAZQAV010000031.1:0-4946 GCA_964591395.1 Candidatus Woesearchaeota archaeon
TTATTCTGAAGCTAAAGAATTTATTGAAGAAAAGATATTAAATAAAACAATCAAAATTTCATATGGAAAAGATAAAACAGATAAATATGACAGAACATTAGCTTATATATTTTATAATGGAAAAAATATTAATTTAGAACTTGTTGAAAAAGGTTATGCTAATCCTTATTTTCCTTCTGGGAAAGATATTTATTATAATAATTTTAAATTGGCTTGGGAAACGTGTTTAATTGAAAATATTAATCTATGTGAAAGATCTATAGATAGATGTGCAGGATGTATTATTTTAAAAGAATTTGATTATTCAAATCAAAAAATTAGTTTGGAAAATATCTGTAATTATAATTGTAATTTAAATAATTGGACAATTAAAGATGAAGGTAGAAAGAAATTTGAATTTGATGCATTTATTTTAGGAGCAGGTTCCTATGTTAATGTTGTTGTTGGTGAAGGTATTAATGATAATTCTCGACTTTTTTGGAAAGACGAAACATATATATGGACTTCTTCAGGAGATGCTTTATTCTTAAGAGATAAAGAGGAAAAACTTGTTTTATGGGAAAATTACTAATCATAACCCTTAAAAACCTTCAATAATACATATTTTTGTAGACTAGGTTGGCAGGGTAGTCCTCTGCTGCTTGCAAATGGACTTTATGGCAGACTGCAAGGAGGGGCGTGATTAGTGCGTTGAAGAGTCTTTGTTTGGACGTTGACGCTTTGTCCGTTTTGATCTTGCATTTGCGAATTGGGTCAGGCCTTGATCGGAGCAGCCCTAAACAGGTGTTAAGATGCTTAGCGGGTCACAGAGCTGAGGAAAAATAAAGGTTGCTTTTCAGTTATCTATGAGCAAACCTCTGAGTCTACGCTAAAACCCAAGTGAGAAGAGTTCTGATAAAATTAAGATGACAGATGCAGATTATAATAGTAAAAATCCAGATAGAATAAGAAAATCTATTATGGAAGAGATATGTTCTCTAGCTGAGCAATTAGGGGAATGGTCTGAAGAATTTAGGCCTTTTTTTGAAGATAGGGGGATAAAAAATATGGGTTCTTTTAAGCCAAGTTTGGGGGATAAATTAATTTTTAAAAAAATAATAAATGAAAAAATGGCTTACATAATGAATCCTGTTCCCGAAGAAAGATTAGAGGATACTAATCCAAAAATGATTGCACTGAGAATTTTAATAGATTATTATTATCCAGAATATGGCCCATATATAGAAGGAGAAATAAAAAAAGGATTTGAGCAATCATTAATTTAATAAAGTATTTTTGATTTAATTTTTTATGAACAAAAGAGGACAATTTTATTTGATAGCTGCTGTTATTTTCATTGCTGTTATACTGGGTTTTGCATCTTTAGTAAATAAAATATCTAAACAAGAGGTAAATTTTCTTATAGATATTGCAAAAGAATTAGATATTGAAAGTGAAAAAGTTTATGATTATATTATTTATAATGAAATGACTACTTTACAAAGAAATGCTCAGCTTCTTCAATTTACAGAAGATTTTTCAACATATTCCAAAGCTGAAAATTCATATTATTTATTTGGAGATACTTCTAATTTTGTGGTTGCTGGTTATAGAAAAACCTCTCCTGAAAGAATATATATTGATATTTTGAATTCAGAACAACAATTTTTAGATTTATTGGGGGGTATTTATAATTCTGGGGAATACTCAACTACCGGAGAAAATATAAACTTAACAATCAAAGGTAATCTATATGAAATAAATTTAAATTCAGAAGAAAACTTTTATTACATATTATCTGTTGAAGGAGATCAAAATTATGTTGTATCAAATATCCAATAAAAAAGGTGTGAGTGTGATTGTAGGATATCTCTTATTAGTTGTTTTTGTAATTGCTATGGGGATTATTGTATATGCTACTATGAAAACATATGTTCCTTATGATATTTCATCTTGTCCTGGTGGAACATCTATTCTATTAAAAGAATATGAATGTGATAATCAATGGTTTAATATAACTTTAAAAAATAATGGGCGATTTGATGTGGGGGGGGTTTTTGCATATATTTCAAATGATCCTTTAAATGAGTTTCCTTCTATAGATTTATCTCCTTATATGTTTGCAGGAGGAATATTAATTGGAAATTCAATTGCATTTAGCCCTTCAGGGGGGAATTCTGTTTCTCCTGGAAATGAAAAGATTATTTCATTTGAATTATGGGATAATGGGGTAACAGGTTCAGTAGAATATATTTCATTAGTAGCTATAAGATTTCAAGAAGATAATAAAGGAGAAACACAATTTGTAAGTTGTGGAGATACAGCCATAAAACAAGCTGTTGATTGCCCACTTATAGAACCGCCGGAGGTGATTCCAGACTAATGAATAAAAAAGCTTTATCTCCTGTTGTTGCAACTATTTTATTAGTTGCTATTGTTGTTGCTATTAGTTTCACTGTTTTTTTGTGGTTTAATACTTTAGCAGAAGAAGTTATAACTAAATTTGATGATAAAAATATAAAAATAGTATGTAAGGATGTTCAATTTCAAGCAGAGTTTAGTGAAATGACTCTTTCAATATTTAATTCTGGTAATGTGCCCATCTATGATATGAAGGTAAAAGTTGGGGTGGAAGGTGATTATCAAATTCATGATTTAAGTGAAATAGCAGATTCATGGCCTTCAATAGGATTGGGGCAAGGTCAATCTTTTGCTCAAGATATAAGTGCACAAGCTTCATTACAAACAAAGTTAATTATTATACCTGAACTTATAGGAAGTTCTAAAACAGGAGACAAAACACATTTATGTGAAGAAAAATATGGTCAAGAATTTTCTATATAATTAACAAAGAAAATATTATAAACTAAATCTGGTTTAAATTATTAAAAGAGGTTAAAATGTACTATAATAAAAAAGCTCAAATATGGATTGAAACAGTCATATATACTTTGATAGCATTTGTTCTTATTGGGCTTGTTCTTACTTTTGTTAATCCAAAAATACAGGAAATACAAGATCAAACATTGATAGAACAATCTATAGAAATGATGAATGATATAGATTCTTTAATTGAAAATATTGGAATAGCAGGAAATTCTAGAATAATTGAATTAAGTATTAAAAAAGGTGATTTATATATTGATGGGGAAATTAATAAAATTTACTTTAAACTTGATAGTAAATACCAATATAGTGAAATTGGTGCAGACATAACTTATGGGAATCTTGTTTTAAATACTGTTGAAAATGACAATTTAATGACTATTACTTTGACAAGAGATTATTCCCCCTTGTATAATATTACGTTTGGTGGTGCTGATGAAATTAAGATCTTAAGTAAACTTTCAACACCTTATAAATTGACTATAACAAATAATGGGGGGGATCCAACAACTCTTAATTTTGAATTAAATTAAAATGGCTACTGAAGATATATTAAATTTTCCACAGGTAAAATTAGATTTTAATCCTGGAGTTCCTCCTTTAAAAAAAGCTAAAGATAAAACAACAGTAAATGTTAGATATAGTCTTATTGCTCCTTTTACATATGCCCATATATATTGGGATCCTAAGGAATTTGAATTGAAATATCAGATTGAAGAACCTCTCTTAGATGATAAAGAAGTGTTGTATAGGGATCAAATTGTTATGGCTATGAGAAATATGATTAATTTTGAATCTGTTGTTGGTAAAGGTCAAGAGGCCTTATTAGAATATATTGATAAAAGATTTAAAATATTAGCTACAGAATTAGGCATGGATATGACTTATGAAAGTTATAAAAAAATATATTATTATTTGGTAAGAGATTTTGTTGGTTTTAATGAGGCTGATCCTTTGTTAAGAGATTTTTTTGTAGAAGATCTAGAATGTAATGGGGTGGGAACACCTGTATATATTATTCATCGTATATATAGGGGTCTTAAAACAAGTTTGGTGTATAATGATGCTGAAAGATTGGCTGGTTTTGTTGAAAAACTTTCTCAAAGATGTGGAAAATATATTTCATATGCTAATCCTATATTAGATGGAAGTTTGCCAGATGGAAGCAGAGTAAATGCAACATATACTAAAGATATTACAAGTCGGGGGCCAACATTTACAGTGAGAAAATTCACAAAAACCCCTTGGACACCTATTCAATTATTGCTATTTAAGACATTAAGTGCTGAGATGCTTGCTTATTTATGGCTCTTAATCCAATATAAAATGAATCTGTTAATAATTGGGGGAACTTCTTCAGGTAAAACAACTTTATTGAATGCCATAGCTTTTTTCATAACTCCTGAATCAAGAGTTGTAAGTATTGAAGATACTCGAGAATTAAATCTTTATAGAGATAACTGGCTTCCAAGTGTTGTTAGAACAGCAACAGGGGTTGATAATGTTGGTGAAGTGGATTTATTTTCATTATTAAGAGCTTCTTTTAGACAGAATCCAGATTATGTTATTGTTGGTGAAGTTAGAGGTAAAGAAGCATATGTTTTATTTCAGGGTATGGCTTCAGGTCATTCATCTATAAGTACTATACACGCAGACTCTGTTGATACTGTTATAAAAAGATTAGAAACCCCCCCTATTGAATTATCTCCAAGTTTATTGAATGTTCTTGATGGTGTGTGTATTATGACCCATGCTATTATTAACAAAACAGAAACAAGAAAGTTAAAAGAAATTGTTGAAATAGTAAATGTAACTCCAGAAGGGGTTGCTCTAACAAATACTCCTTTTATATGGAATACTAATGATGACCAATTTTATTTTAAAAAAGGCAGTAAAATATTTGAAAAAATAGTAAAAAGATATGGATTAAATATAGAAGATATTAATTTAGAATTTAGAAGAAGAGCCCAATTAATGCAAAAACTAAAAGATTTAAAAATATTCCAATTTGAAAAAGTTCAAGATACTATTGTTCAATATTATAAGCAACCCAAAGAAGTTCTGAAAAAATTTGGGATTGA
>CAZQAV010000032.1:0-4839 GCA_964591395.1 Candidatus Woesearchaeota archaeon
AACTCTGACCAGAGAGGGGACGCCTTTGATGCGTTATAGAACACATGATATATCCAGGTTAATAAGGGACCCTTGCCCTTGTGGTGCAGTAACCCTGAAGAGAATAGATACTCTGGTAAGAAAAAAGAGATCATTTGTAGCTGTAGGGGAAAAAGATAAAATTTATCCCTCGTTATTTGACGATGGGGTATACGGCATGCCTGAAGTTGTTGATTATAAGGTTGTTATAACAAAAAAAGAAAAATATGGTTTGGGCACCATCGGAAAAGGAAAAAAAGTTATAGTCGAATTTTCTTCACCAAACATAGCTAAACCTTTTGGAATAGGGCACTTAAGGTCAACAATTATAGGGAATTCATTAGCAAATATTTATGCTTTCCAAGGATATAAAACAATTAAGATGAATTATTTTGGAGATTGGGGCACACAATTCGGAAAACTCTTATATGGTTATGAAAAATTTGGAAATGAAAAAAAACTACGAAAAGATCCTTTAAAACATTTATATGATATTTATGTCAAAATGGGGAAATCTAAAAAATACGACGATGGAGCAAGAATAGCCTTTAATAAATTAGAAAAACGGGATAAAAAATCATTAATGTTATGGAAGCTTTTCAAAGGATATAGTATAAAAGAATTTGAAAAAATATACAAAAAATTAGGAATTACTTTTGATAAATATGTTAGTGAATCAGATTATAACAGATTAATGAAAAATACAATAAAAGAATTAACAGAGAAAAAGCTTTTAGTTAAAAGTGAAGGGGCTATGATTGTTGATCTAAAGAAAGATAATTTGGGGGTGTGTTTAATAAAGAAAAGTGATGGGTCAACACTTTATGCAACAAGAGACATAACTTCTGCAATTTCAAGATATAAAAAACACAAATTTGATAAAATGATATATGAAGTTGGTCAAGAACAAAAATTATATTTTCAACAATTTTTGAAAGTACTGGACTTAATGGGTTACAAATGGTCTACAAATTGTGAGCATATTTATCATGGTTTATATTTAGATACAGATGGGAAAAAATTCTCAACCAGAATAGGAAAAACAGTTTTCATGAATGATATTTTAAACAAAACAATTTCCCTTGCAAAAAAAGGAATACAAAAAAGAACAAAAAAGATATCTAAACCAGAATTAGAAAGAAGAGCATTGAAAATAGCAATAGCAGCAATATTTTATGGAGATTTGAAAAATAATAGGGTTAACGACGCTGTTTTTGATGTTAATAAATTTGTTTCTTTTGAAGGAGATACAGGCCCCTATATTCAATATAGTTATGCTCGTGCAACATCTATATTAAACAAATCAAAAAATAAAGACAAATTTAATGTACCAGATTTAACCCCAATTGAATTAAAATTATCAAAAAAGATTTCTCAATTTCCAGGAATAACTTATAATGCTTGTAAAACAAACAACCCTGCTTTAATAGCAAATTATTCATACCAATTATCCCAATTATTCAATGAATTTTATCATGCATGTCCTGTTCTTGGTTCTGATGAAGAATCATTTAGATTAGCATTAATAGAATCCTTCAGACAAACTTTGAAAAATGCTTTGAAACTTTTAGGAATGGATGTTTTAGAAAAAATGTAGGAGAATATATAAACACATATTCTTTATTAAAAATAATTAAAAGAGGTAACTATAAATGGTTCAAACAAGAAAAATGAATGAATCTTTTTTTGCGAAGTTAATAAAAGAATTAACAGTTGCAGGAGAGTTAGTAAGGGCACGCCAAGAAGAGAAACAAGCACTTTTAAATCAGTTTGATGCAGAATGTAAAAGATTCTTTTTTGGTAGAATTTCTGAAAGAGCATTAGCTTCTTCAGTTAAAAAAACAAATAGGGAACTTTTGAGGTTAGATAAAGCTATAAACATGAACATGATGAAAGCTAAGAAGTTATCTAATAGGGTTTTAGTTTTAGTAGCCAGACAGAAACCTGTAAAATATAAAGCAAAACTTTCTGGAATAGATGGCGGAAAAAAGAAAGTTGTTAAAAAGAAAAAAGTTGCTAAGAAAAAGAAACCTGCTAAAAAGAAGAAAGTTGTAAAGAGAAAAAAAGCAAAGAAAAAAAGATAAAGTTCAGAACAAATCCAAAATTATTTAAATTAAATTTAGTTATAACTTTTATATAATTAAACAAAAAAGGAGGATGATATGGTAAAAAAGAAAGATGGAAGTAAATTCCTAAACTTTATTGCTTGGTTAACAGGCATAATTGTTTCACTTGCAGTAGGTTTTGCATTAATCGGTGGAACATTAAGTGTGCCTTACCTAGGTGTTGTTAATGTGATTGCAGGATGGATTGTAGTTATTACAACATTATTAAGTTTAATATTAGCAATTTTAAAATACTAAACTTTTTGTTTATTTTTATTTTTTTTGATTTTTTCTTTATAATTTTTTGAGAATTAGTAAAACTTACCTAACAGCTTTCATGTCTTTCCAAGCTAAGTCAAATAATTGCTCTAAAGCTTGAGCAAAGAATTCTGTATTTATCCATACCCCAACATCATAGTTTGGATGGAATTTTTCATCATCTAATAACATAAACATTAATTGTGTACCATCTATTACAACAAATCTAGCCTTCATCTTATCCAACTTTCTAACTTCTCCAACTTTTTTGAAATCTCTTGCAACTTTCAAATTATTTTTATCTACAGGGGCAGCAACTCTTATCTTAACACCCCTTTTCTTGCATTTTTCTAAACTAGGCATTAAAGCTTCCAATTTTCTATTTAATCCTTCAGCTGTTGTAACAATTGTAATTGATTTTTCAGCTTCTCTTATCATCATATCTAAATGATTGTAAAGATTTTGTCTTCCTTTTAAACTTCCAGATAAATCAGAAGGTTCAACAAACTTAATTCCTTTTGTAAATAATACTTTAAGTTCTTCCAATACATCATCTCCTTTTAATTTCTCTAATCTCTTTGTTTTATCTTGAGCATCCCTCATTAAATTCTTTTTAACTCTTTCAACAACTTCCTCAGGTTTAAGAGCTACAAATTTAATTGGTTTTCCAAGCTTCATAATAATAAATCCTTTCTTTTCAAGGCTCTCTAGAATATCATATGTTCTTGATCTTGGTACATCTGAAATACTACTTAATTCACCAGCTGTAGAAGTGCCTCTTGATAACAAAGCTGTCCATACTTTCACTTCATATAAGTTTAAATCAAATATTTTTCTTAATCTGCTCAGGAATTCTTCTTTTACTATCATTTTTATATTTATTTATATTTAATTTTGTTTTTAAGCTTTGTTGTAATAAAAGAGAGTAAATTTATTGGCTCACCAATAGGTAGTTATTTTTAATCATTCCCTATTGAATAATCACAATCTCACCCTTTTTATCTTTAATTTTAAAGTTGATTTTGTTTTTAAATGTTTCCTTTAGAGTTGTAACAACTTCCAATTTTTTTGAATTTGTCCTTTCTTTTATGAAATTTTGTTGTGAATCAATCATTTTTTTGAATTTCTCGTCGACAATAATATATGTTTCAACCATATCTTTTGTTTGTAATCCAAGCTTCTTTCTAAAAGATTGAATTTGTCTTGATAATTGACGAGCATATCCCTCTGCTTCAAGTTCAGGGGTTATTTTAATATCTAGTTTCATTTCAATTTCTTTTCCTTTTTTCAAGCTTAATTTCTTGATATTAAGCTGATTTAATACAATTTTTTGCAAATCTTTACTTATTTTATCACTACATTTAACATCTGCCTTTGCAAGAGGCCATTTTAAACCAATTTTTTCTTTATCTCTTTCAGAAAGACCTTTTTCAATCACTGAAAATACAATATCAAAATTATTTTCCAATTTTTTATCTATTTTTTTCTTATTTGAAACAGGCCATGAGCACATATGAACAGATTCTTCTTTTAATCCATATTTATCCTTCAATTTTTGGAATAAATGTTCTGTTAAATATGGGCAAGTTACAGATAACATTTTTAAAACATTTAAAAGAACTTCATATATTACCCCAAACACATTAGGATCATTTGATCTATCTCTTATAATCTTAATATATTTTCTACTTAAATCTAAAAACAATTGTTCAACTAATTGGGGTGCTAAATCAAATCTATTATCATCAAAAAGTTTTGTAGTTTCTTCAATTGTTGAATTTAATCTAGATAATATCCATTTATCTTCAATCTCTAATTTTTTCGGAAGAGATTTTGGAAGTTTATCAGCGTAATTTATTAAATAATTTGTAGTGTTTAACAAAATGTCAAGTTCCCTATATTTTAATTTAACTTCTTCCCATGAAAAATTCATATCTTCTCCTGCTTTATGGGTAATAGTATATAATCTCATTGTATCTACACCATATTTATCTAAAACTTCATCAGGAGGAATAATATTGCCAAGACTTTTACTCATTTTAACACCTTGAACATCTCTAATCATACCATGGGTATACATTGCTTTGTAACAATTCTCATTAAAAGCAATATTAGAAACTAATTGCAACATGTAAAACCACAATCTTGTTTGTTCTGTTGCTTCTAATATTAAATCAGCTGGCCAATATTTTTTAATATCTTTTTCATTTCCAGGATATCTTAAGCAATTCCATGAAGCTGTACCAGAATCAACCCAGACATCAATAATATCAGGTACTCTTTTCTTTTGCTTACCACATTTACATTTTATCATAATTTCATCTATCCAAGGAATATGCAAATCTTTAGGTAATTTACCTGCTAATTTTTTTAATTCTTTTATAGAACCAACAACAGTATAATCTCCACAATCTTTACATTTCCATATTGGTAAGGGTGTTCCCCAATATCTTTGTCT
>CAZQAV010000033.1:0-4754 GCA_964591395.1 Candidatus Woesearchaeota archaeon
TATTTTTTCATTATTTAATCTTAGACCTTTTACTATGGCACAGGCTGTATATGGTCTAACGTCTTTTACAGAAGAATGGACATTAACTTTGTAATTTTTTTCAGGTTTATTTATTTTATATTTTTTTAAGCCCACTTTTTTTCCTAAAAAAGCTGAGAAAGCTCGTTTAAATCCTTGATATGAAAGCATATCTGGTCTATTTGGGAATATTTCTATTTGAACTTCCCCTTCTTCTATTTTTTCTAGGGGGGTTCCAAACATAGCAATTTTATTTTGCATATTTTCATTTAGTTTGCCAAAGTCTTTTTCAAATTGTTTTTGTGTAAAATTAATTATAGCCATGGTAAGACACCTACGGTTTCTTGGCCGTCAACTTCCCTTTTTATTTTAATTTTATTCATCATTTTATCCAAAATTTCATTTTTCTTGATTTATTTAAATCGTTCTTGTAAAGTTCCCTTAAATCTTGTATTCCATAATAACTTGTTAATATCCTATCAAAACCAGGACCCCATGCTAATACAGGTATAGCTTTTCCGAATAGAGGAATTGTAACTTCTGGCCTGAATATTCCTGCTCCACCTAATTCTATCCATACTTTTCTATCTGGCAACCATACATCTATTTCAACAGAAGGTTCTGTATATGGGAAATATGCAGGTCTAAATCTTATTTTTTCATAACCCATTTTTTTGTAGAATTGTTTTAAATATCCTAAAAGATGTTTAAAATTAGCATCTTTATCTATTACTATCCCTTCTGATTGATTAAATTCAAAACCATGTGACCAATCAACTGTTTCATTTCTAAAACATTTTCCTATTGCAAAAAACTTGGCTGGTAAATCTTCTTTTTTCAATTTGGCAAGGGTTTGAGCTGATAAACAGGTTGTGTGTGTTCTTAGAACAAGTCTTTTGGCTTCTTCTTCACTCCAATTATATTTCCAACCTTTACTTCCTGGAACCCCTTTTTCATGGCTATCTTTTACAGCATTTATTAATTTTTTATCTGGAAGAGATATTTTTTTATCTATGAAAAAAGTATCTTGCATTTCTCTTACAGGATGATCTTGGGCTGTAAATAAAGCGTCAAAATTCCAAAAAGAACTTTGAAGTAAATTACCTGTCATTTCTTTGAAACCCATATCTGTCCATACTTTTCTTCCATAATCTGTAGCTTGATTTACAAAATGTCTTTTACCTCCTGAAATTTTAGATACAGGATATTTTATATTATATCTTCTGAATTTTTTTCCTTTCCATAAAGATTCTTTTTTTAAGGTATTTGGTGTTATTTGTTCTATTAAAGGAGATTTTCCAAGCCCTAATTTAATAACTTTTTTTCCTTCTTCTGTGATTTCTAAAATTATTGTCTTTTCTTCTTGGATTCTTATTAGATCTTTTCTACTTTGAATAGATTTTAATGCATATTTTTGTTCATCTGTTAGAGAATCATATTCTATGGGTAATGATTCTAAAAATGTTTCTTCTAATGTTCTTTTTGTTATTTCTTCTTTGTTTGCATTTAATATTACTTTTCCATTTTTTAAATCTATAAGTGCTTTCTTTTTTAATGCCCCTATAGAAGCTTTAAATTCATCTTCAGATAATTTACTTTCTTCTTTTGCTTTTTGTAAATGAATGATTCTTTGCTGATCTAATAAATTAAGAAGTCTTCTTTCAGGCAAACCTTTTTTTCTATATAATGCCCCGTTAACACCAATTTCAATTATTTTCTTTTTATCATGAGTTATCTTTATTATATTTTTATCATTGAGATAATCTAATGCTCTTAGAACAGAGGTTTTATCTAAGTTTGATTTTTTACAAATATTAGATATATCTCCTTCTTCTAAATGGGGAAGTACTTTTCTTTCGTTTGGGCTTAATGATTCAATAATCTTTTTTGTGTCCATTTTAATCTGAAGAAATCAACATTTAAAAATTCTTAGTCATAGAGGTTGGCATGTTTAATACAGAGCCAAGAGCTTTTAAGACATAAGCATCTTTTTTTTGTTTTTTAGATATAAATTCCATTTTAACTTTGTTTTTATTGCATAATTTTACATTTTGTTTTATTCTGGCTAAAATTAAACCTCTTTCTTTTTCTTTTGATTCAATTATTTCATCTAAATTTATCCCAATAGTTATTTTATTTTTTTTTGCTATTTTTACTAGAACCTGGTTTAAACCCGAACTTCTTTGTTTTTGGCTATCTTTTTTTGATTTTTGATTTAGTAATAAGATATTTATTTTTAATTTTTCAAGAACTTTTCTATTTAATTCATCATTGTTTGATGTGAAAATAATGTTTTTATCTTTATTTTCATTAATTTTTTTACGTGCTTTTTCAAAAGTGTTTTCTTGGATCAATATTTCATTTCCCATATTAATCTTTTATTAAT
This sequence comes from Candidatus Woesearchaeota archaeon, assembly GCA_964591395.1. Taxonomy (GTDB): domain Archaea; phylum Nanobdellota; class Nanobdellia; order Pacearchaeales; family GW2011-AR1; genus CAZQAV01. Next base: position 2,405 of record CAZQAV010000033.1, read on the forward strand.
GTTCCTTTAAAGGTCTTGCCTTTGAGAACCTTATCTAATTGATTTAAATCATTACCAATTATATATGCTGTTATTTTATTTTTTAAAATGATTTTTGAAGCTGATTGATCTAATACAAAATGTTGACCTGGTTTAAATCCTTGGCTTGTTGCTATTTTGTGAAATTTTCTCCAAGATATTTTTGTTATTAGATTTACTTTTTTGAATTTTCTTGGATCTTTATCATATAACCCATTAACATTTGTTAAATTGATAAAAGATGTTTCGAAGAAATTTGCAAGTTTTGCAGAGGTTCCATCAGATGTTTCCTTTTTTGCATATCTTAATGCACCACAAAAAACAATATCATATATTTTTAGCATGTTTTTTACTTCTTGCATATCATGCGGAATTCCTTTATTAGCATCCTCTCCGAAGAAATAAGTCATAAATCTTGCATTTAATCTTGTTGTAGCTATTCCTAAGAGCCCTTGGTGAAAACTTTTTTTAGATATTTTTTCCTTTGATAATCCATTAATATATTCTCTTGCAGTACTTCCACCACCACATACAACAACAAATTTGTATTTTTTAGTGTGGGAATTTAATAATTTTTTAAATTTTTGAAGATATTTTACATTTATATCTTTAGGAATAATCATGCTTCCACCCAGACTAAGTACCACCACTTTTTTCATGTTAATTGTAATTGAATGTTGTTTAATTAATTTTTTATTTCACTGTAAATAATTTATTATCAATTACATTAAATATATCTAAACGTACCCCTGCATCTAACCAGCCATGTGCATAGTTAAGAGCTGCAAATGCATTAACAAGATCTTTTTTTTGCTCAAAATGTTTTGCATCTGATATGTAGTTTTCAACCATATCAATTATTTCTTTAGCATAATTTTCTTTTCCCGAAATTATATTTTTTTTAACTTGAGCTAAAGCTTCTTCAGTTATGTTGAAATATTTATTTAGTTTTTCTTTTGAGATGGTGTTTTCCATAATGAATTTAATGAAGAGCAACTTTTAAATATAATGTTCTTTTTATTTTTTAATGGAGAAACAGAATATAAAAAAGATAACTATTTTAATTACTCTTGGAATTCTATTAATTGTGGGTTTTACAATGTTTGTTTTTTCTGGAGGCGTGTCTGATACTTTTGAAGAATTTATTCAAAATATTGCTTCACAAAAAGAGCTTGATAAAGATGATATTAAAGATATAATTGAAGTTAGTTTAGACAATCCTCCCGAAAATGTTGTTTTAGAAAATATACATAGTTCTGATTTGAATATATACCAAGTAGATATTAAAGGAGAAGATAGGCCTGTTTTTGTTATTGCTCTTCGTTAACTAGCTTTTTTGATTTATTTTTAAAATTAATTGTTTCCAAAAACTTACAAAAAGTTTTTAAAGAAGTTTTTTCTATGTACCTCATGGCAACTAAAACAAAAGCAGTGATTTGGAGTTTGATTGCAGTAATTGTTGTTCTTGCAGCTATTTTGATATACGCTTTTGCAGTTCAACCTGCATTGAATGATAGGCAAGTTACAATATATAATGCAGGATATCAAACAGCTCAAGCAGATTTTATCAATACGATGTGGGCCCAAGTGAATCAGCAAGGATATGTACAAATTCCATTGAATGAGAATCAATCCTTATTTTTGGCACCGTTTAATCCACAAGCAGCTGCACCCCAATAATAATTTTTTAATTTTTTTAATTTTTATCTTTAATTTTTTATATGTATTTGAAAATGTTTATAAATGATAATTTGTTAAGTTCCTTATGAATAAAAAGGGGTTATCAATGATTGTAAGTACTTTAATAATTATATTATTAGTTCTTGTAGCTGTTGGTGTTATATGGGCTGTTGTAAATAAGATTGTAACAGAGGGTGCTGATAAGATTACTCTTGATAAATTATTTATTGATCTTAAAATTATAAATGCTGTTGCAGATGGAAGCAACATGGTGGTAACTGTTGAAAGAGGTGTTGGGGAAGGAGATCTTGCAGGCATGACCTTTGTTTTCTCAGATGGAGAGAATAGTGAAGTTCAATCAACTACAGACACTTTAGATCAATTGGAAACAGGAACATATACGCTTGAATTAACAGAACTTGGTACATTAGATATTACAAGTGTTTCTGTTGCACCTATTTATTTAGCTCCTTCAGGGGACGAAGTATTAGGAGAAGTTACTGATACAAATGAACCTAGTGATAATGATTTGGAAGGTGGAAGTGATGATCCTTCTCCTCCAGGATGTACTCCAGATTGTGTTGGAAAAACCTGTGGAGATGATGGTTGCGGGGGAAGTTGTGGAACATGTGATGTCGGATTTGTGTGTGAT
>CAZQAV010000034.1:0-4624 GCA_964591395.1 Candidatus Woesearchaeota archaeon
GTTCAACAAAGTTTGCAAAGTTCATTGAATCTATTTCTTCTTCAACTTCTTCAACTTCTTCTTCTAATTCCCCTTCTTCATTTTTATCTTCCAACTTTTCTCTTAAATTTTTCCACTCTTTTTCAAGATCAATTTGCTTTTTAGGCATGTTTTATCTATGAATTAGAAATATATAATTCTTTTGTTAGGTATAACTTGGCCATCCATGAGCTTTTTTATACAAGTCAAAAATAGTAAAAGCTTTTACTTCTGCTTCTTCAGCTGCAAATTTTCTCAAATATTCTTTTTCTATATATTCTTCACGCCCAACAACCACTTTCTCGATTTTAGAACTTTTTTCTTTTGATTTTGGTTTTGATTTTTCGCTATACCCCCCAAAAAGAGCCTTAAAAGGATTTGATTGATCCCCTGAACCTGATTTCTTCTCAACAGGGTCTTCTAAACCTTCTAAAAAATAATTTATTTCATCTTGCATATTTTCAAGACTTGTAGAAGTAGAACCCTCTATTAATTTTAATACATCCTCCATATCTGATTCATTTATTAATTCATCTAATTTAGCTAATTCATCTTCATTAAGAGAATATGCTCTAAATTTAACTTCTGCCCTTCCACCAAAAGCATAATGCTGTTGATTAACTTTTTGGGGTATTCCGACAAACTTAAAATCAGCTAAAACACAATTATAATACTTTCTTTTAACAGCTTTCAAAAATTTATGGCTTGAAAAATCTTTAGGCAAATCTCCTGCAAGAGCAGCTTTTTTAATATCTATTGAAGATTTTGCCATCAAAGTCAGTTCAAAAATAATTGTATTAAATGCTTTTACAAGGGCTGGATCCCTCCCCATATCTTTCATTTCAAGTTCGCTTGCATTCTTCAAATGTGGCTTTGCCCACCGAGAATAAAGTTTTAAACTATTAACTTGGCTTTTCAAATAATTTCTTTCTAAATTATATCTTTTTTTTAATTCTCTTTCAGAACCTTCTAACCAAACATTAAATTCTTCTATTCTTCCTGTAAGCATTCTTCTAACTCGATCATTTAAATCAAGTTTATGAACCCCCTTAACATCTTTTACAACCAAAAAAGCATCTATTAATGTTTGATAACCTGCTTGACCAAGAGCCATAGCCTTTATACTTGAATTTCCTTTTCCAATATCCACTTTATCCATCCATATTTGTTTCAAAGCTAACATAGCACCCTCACTCTTTTCTTTATCCCTTAAATCATCATAATATTGCAACCTCATTTTAAAATCTCTTAAATCATAAATTATATTTAAAACACTTCTTAAAACTGTGTTAATATCTGCCAATATTTTTGTCCCTTGTTGCTGCATTATTGTTGCTTTTTGGTTTAATTCACTAAAATGGCCTGAACCTGGTGAAGATGAAAAATTGTCAAAAATCTTCTCAACATCTAAACCCATGCTATCTGCCAATGTATCTAATATAAAAAAATAAACAGGTTCAAGAGTTTCAGATGTAGAATCATATACTAAAGTGTGTTCAGATAAACATTTGGGTACAACCTCTTCTGCAGGGATATTATCTGAAGAACCATATTTAGCTAAAAGTTCTTTTCCTTTGTCCGCATAAAGTATCGGATTAATTTTTCCTAAGTATTGTTGAATTGTAGCTACCACTTTTTATTTCACCTTATTAATTTAAAAAGGATTATCCATTTAAAAAATGTTTCCATACACTATAACTAAATTTAAAAACATAAATCTGCTACATATTTTATGGGTTTATTCAGAAGAAAAAATAAAGTGCTTGATTTAACAAAGCATTATGAAAAACAACAAGAAAAATTAGAAGAAATTAAACAGAATTCTCAAGAACAAGAAAGTTCAGCTTCTCCTTTAGGTGCAAGTTTTAGCATGTTTGGAGATGCTTCAACATCTGCTCCTGCTTCCCCTTCAAATTCTTCAGAGGGTTATGCAGACCTTTCAACAGGAATAGATGAAAAGAAAAGAAAATTAGTAAAAAGAATAATGGATATGACTTCTAAAATGGAAGATCTTTCAAACCAAATTTATCATTTAGAACAAAGAATAGAAGTTCTTGAAAGAAAAAACGATGTAAGCAGATTCTAGACACATAATAACTTTTATTAATCATGTTTTCTAATTTAATATATGAAATTGGTTTTTATATATGGCCCTCCTGCAGCAGGTAAATTAACCATATCTAAAGAATTATCAAAAATAACTAGCCTTAAAGTATGTCATAATCAAATTATTAATGACCTCTTAGATGAATTTTTAGAAAAAAAAGATAAATATTATTGGAGTGTTGGAGATAAATTAAAAAATAATTTAATTAATGTGCTGGCTAAATCAAAGATTAAAGGTTTAATTGTAACTATGGTGAGGGGGGATGGTAAAGATAGTTTAATTTTAGCAAAAAAAATAAGAAAATCTATTAAAGAAAGTGGTGGAAAATATTATTGTGTAAGATTAATGTGTGATAGAGAAGAATTATTAAAAAGAGTTAAAAATAAATCAAGGAAATCATATGGAAAAATAACAACTAAAAAATTATTATTAGAATGTTTAAAGAAATATGGATTAGATAATTCTCTTCCATTCAAAAATCAATTAATAATAAACAACACCCATGTTCCTGCAAAGAAAGTTGCAAAACAAATAAAAAAACATTTTCGTTTATAATAATATGAAAGATTTTAAAAAAAAGGTGAAAGCATATGCTTTGAAAAATGCTTTAATCCATGAGGGAAAAGCTCAACAAGGTGCAATTATATCATCTTTATTCCATGACGGCCTTAAAAAAACAGAAGTAAAAAAATATGTTAAAGATATTTCTAAAATAGTTTCAGAAATTAATAAATTAAATCCAAATGAACAAGAAAAAGAATTCCAAAAATTAAAATCAATTGTAAGTGAAAGAAAAGTTCGTAAAGGTTTACAAGAACTATCTGGTGTTAAAAAATCAGGGGTTGTAATGCGTTTTGCTCCCTCTGCTTCTGGACCTTGGCATATTGGCCATGCAATCACAGTTTGTTTATCCGCTCTTTATATTAAAAAATATGGTGGAAAATTATACATTAGGATAGAAGATACTAATCCTGAAAATACACATAAACCTGCTTACAAATTAATAGAAGAAGATTCAAAATGGTTGTTGGGTAAAATGGGAAAAATAATTATTCAATCAGATAGAATGAATTTATATTATAAATATGCAGAGAAATTGATAACTAAAGGAAAAGCATATGTATGTGAATGTTCAGGGGATAAATTCAGAGAATATGTTAAGAAAAAACAAAATTGTCCTTGTAGAAAAAATTCTATTTCTAAAAATAAAAAAAGATGGGAAAAAATGTTAAACAAAAAAGGTTACAAAGAAGGACAAGCTGTCTTAAGATTTAAATCCCTTAAAGGAATGAAAGATAAAAATCCTGCTATGAGGGATTTTCCTTTAGCAAGAATAAATACTTCAAAACACCCTCGTGTTGGAAATAAATACAAAGTATGGCCTTTGATGAACCTCTCTGTAACAGTTGATGATATTGAATTAAAAATGACCCATATCATAAGGGGGAAAGATCATCGAGATAATTCAAAAAGACAAGAAATGATCTACAAGGTTCTTAAAAAGAAATTTCCTTGGGTCTGTTTCCATGGAAGAATAAAGTTCAAGGATCTAGATTTATCGACGACAAAAATGAGAAAAGGTATTGAAGAAGGTAAATACAAGGGCTGGAGTGATAAAAGATTACCGACGCTAAAATCATTAAAAAAACAAGGTTACAAATCCCAAGCTTTTTGGAAATTTGCAGAACAAGTTGGACTTTCAGAAGCTGATAAAGTTATGGATAAAGAGGAATATTTTAAACTTTTAAACGCATTTAATAAAATTACATAAAAGGAAAACATTTTTATACTAAATTTAGTTAAATAAACTATATTAAATTCAATGAAAGGAGGTCGAATGATAAACAACAAAAAAGGATTGTCTATGATTGTTAGTACATTAATAATCATATTGCTTGTATTAGTAGCTGTTGGTGTTATATGGGTGGTTGTGAATAATCTTATTCAAAGTGGTTCAGACCAAGTTGAACTAAGCTCAAAATGTTTAGATGTGGATATTCAAGCTACAAAAGTTGAATGTATTGCGGAGGGTACTTGTGCAGTAACTTTAGAAAGAACTTCAACAGGGGATGAAATCAAAGGCGTAATGTTGGCATTTTCAAATGCTGATGGAACAGCAAACTATGTCTATGAGGAAGAGGTAAGTATTGAACCTTTAGCAGTTCATACAATAGGGGATATAGGTGTATTTGCAGAGTTAGGAGAAGATCCAGCCATGGTAAAGGTAACAACTTACTTTGAAGATTCTTCAGGTAATCAACAACTTTGTTCACAAGCTAGAGAATTCAGTTTCACAGTAGCTTAATTTTATTTTTTTTATTTTAACTTTTTATTTATATTTTTAGAAGGTTTCCAAAGTTGGAAAAGTTTTTATACTAGTTTTTCTTTTATCATTTATTAAAAAGAGAAAAATGGAAAACAAAAAAGCCATGTCTATGATTGTGTCTACATTAATAATTATTCTTTTAGTTTTAGTGGCTGTTGGTGTTGTATGGGTGG
>CAZQAV010000035.1:0-4603 GCA_964591395.1 Candidatus Woesearchaeota archaeon
GGTTTTAATATTTCTTGAAGTTTTTTCTTATTTCTTAAATCAGAAGCATTTAATTCAAATACTTCAGAACCTGTTTCATTAGCTGCAACATATGCTAATGTTGTTTTACCTGTGCCAGGTGGGCCATGAAGAACAAGGGCATTTTTTTTTGAGAGTTTAAAATTTTCAACAAAATATTTAACCTTTTCAATTGCTAAATTTTGACCTTTAACTTCTAAATATTTTTTTGGCCTATATTTTTCTGTCCAATTTGTTTTCATTTACCTAATCCTGCTAATACAAAACTAGCAAGAAGAGATTCCAACTGAATAAAAGGATCTGAACCTTCTGTTATTCTAAACTCTACTTCACCTGTTTTTTCTGTTAGCTTAACTTTTATTTCAGGTTCAACAGGAGTATTCCAGATCTCTTTTTGAATTGCTTTTATTACATCTTGTCCAGAAATACTTTCTTTTAACATGACATCAAGCAATTTTTCCCTTGCTTTTTGAAAATCTCCTGATAAAGCATAATCCAATACAGTACGTATGTCTTTTGGTTTTGCATTAGATATAATCGTTGAAACTAATTCCTCTGTTATATCTGAAGAAATAGCTGATGTTGATTGAAGTATATTTATAGCTCTTCTACAATCTCCCTCACTTCCTTCGTATAATATTTCTAATGCTTCGGGAGAAATTGTTAATTTTTCTTCTTGAGCTATTTTTTTCATTAATTCTTCTATAGCTTTTTTTTCTAATAATCTAAATCTGAAAATTGCACATCTGGATTGAATAGGATCTATTATTTTACTTGAATAATTACAAGATAATACAAATCTACATGTTGTGGAGTAATTTTCCATTGTTCTTCTTAAGGCTTGTTGGGCTTCAGGAGTTAATGCATCTGCTTCATCCAAAAATATTACTTTGAAAGGCACATTTCCTAATGATTTTGTTCTTGCGAAATTTTTTACTTTTTCTCTTACAATATTAATACCCCTTTCATCAGAAGCATTTAATTCTAAATAATTTTCTTTCCAGTCTTCTCCAAAAAGTTCTTTTACAACAATTAAGGCTAAAGTAGATTTTCCTATTCCTGCTGGTCCTGCAAATAATAAATGAGGGATATTCAATGAGTTTGTTAAAGCCTGAACCCTTTTCACAATATCTTCTTGACCAAGTACATCTGAAAAAGTATATGGTCTATATTTCTCTGTCCATATTTTACTTGTCACCATTATAAGTTATCTTTATTATTCCTTATAAAGATTATTATGTTCTAATATATTAAGAAATTTATTTACTTCTAGCTCTTCTCACTTTTCTTTTATGCTTCTCTTTTCTAAGCCTTTTACGCTGCCATTTCCAACGCATTTGCCTTTTCTTTTTCCATCGTCTAGAGCTTCTTTTCATGTTATGGTTTACCAAAATTCGTTTTTAAAGATTTGGGTTTGAATTTTTAAATATAAGCGCCCCTGCTGAGATTTGAACTCAGGTCACGGCCGTGAGAAGGCCGCATTCTTGGCCACTGAACTACAGGGGCGTAACTAAGTAATAAAAAATAAGAAAAATTCTTTATAAATTTTACATAAGATTATTATGCAAGGAAAACCCCATCATTTGGTCTTACTTTGTCAGGGACCTTTATTCCAATATGGTCTCCTTTCTTTGCTTTTGCTACGTCTTTTCTTTCTATTTGCATGGTCTTAACATCAACTTCAAAATCTGTTGTATGCCCTTTTATGTGGATTTTATCTCCAACCTTTAATGGTCCTGAAAGTTTTATAGCAGCTACACTCACATGACTGAAATAGCTTGAGACTTTTCCAATTTCTTTTTCTTTTGCCATGTTTTGTTAAGGGATGTAGTATATTTAAATTTAGTGATTGGTAAGTTTTTTAAGCTACTTGATGTTATCAATTTAATAGCCCCATAGTATAGTGGTCAAGTATGCAAGGTTCTGGACCTTGTGACCCAGGTTCGAATCCTGGTGGGGCTATTCAGAAATTATTTAAATCATCCAATCCTATCTTTTCTATGATTATTGGAACTACTTTTTTTATTATGGCTGTTTTAGTTGTAGCTATATGGGTTTTAATTGAGGTTAAAAGAATGAAACACAAGATCTTTGCAATTATTTTAATAGCCCTAATTATTTTTTCATATGTGAGTGCTTCTGTTATATTTAAAGAACAGGATATTGATTTTAAAACTGTTCCTGGCTTAATAGATGCCTCTAAAATATATTTTTCATGGCTTGGTTCTGTTTTTGGAAATTTAAAAACAATAACTGCAAATGTTATTAAGATGGATTGGGGTTTAAACAAAACATCTATGCATTCTAGAAGGTAATATTTAAATAAGAGAATTTGTTTGATATAAAATGGTAAAAAAGAAGGTGAAAAAGAAAGCTAAAACTGTTAGTGTAAAGCTTAAGATAGGTTTAAGGAATTTGATTTTATTTGCAGCTTTATCTCTAATCTTTTATTGGTTAACAAGCCTTTTATCATTGGGTTTCTGGGGAAATTTGTTTTGGTTTTTATCTGTTCTAACAGGAATAATAGCCCTAGCATCTTTGATAATAACTTTAGTCTTTCTTTTTATGAAATGGATGGGAAAATAGATTATAGATAATTTTTTATATGTCTTCTACGAGATTTAGCTGTTGCTTCAGTGGCTCACAAGGGGAGACCCCTTATGTTAACCCCCAAGAAATTAATCGCCACTGAAAAACATATGCCTCAGTGGCTCAGTTGGTAGAGCACTACATTGGTAATGTAGAGGTCCTGAGTTCGAATCTCAGCTGAGGCTTTTCAATAAATAGCTTTATAAAATAAAAATAATAGGTAATAAAATGACAGAAGATTTAGATAAGTTAAAGAAAGAATACAAGAAAATACAAGAAAAATATAGTTTGCCTGATTTTGATGATTTAAATAAAGAGTTTATGATAGATAAATTAGCTGATAATGAAACAGATTATCTTATAAGAGATATAAGAAAACATCTAGCTGAAAAATTATATGCTTATCTAAGATTTACTGAAACAATATTGAATCCTTCAAATGCGCATTTATTTATGTTTTCAATTATTAAAACAATGAATGAAGATGATAAAAAGAAAGTATCTGATATATACAAGAAGTTAGCTGAGAATGAGATAAAGATGATAAAGATAGATATTATTTTTGATGAGAAAAAAGAAGCTGAATTTATAAAAAATTCATATAAATTATGGAAAAAAGTTAGTAAAGATATTCTTTCTATTGTTGAAAAAGCTGAAAAGAAGTTAGATGATAAGTTTGATGGTCAAAGAAAAGATTATTTTGGTTAAAGCAATTTTTCAAATATTTTTTCTAAATCAATTTCTAATAATGCAATAGGCATTTTTATTTTCCAATTATTTAATATTTTGGGATGTATTTCCCCCATATGTCCTATGGAAGTTTTTCCTAAGAATATTTCTGCTGTTCTTCCATCTATAAACCCATTGGGGGTGTTTTTTGATTCTTCAATATTAAATTCCACATTTATCATAGCAGAAAGATATCCTAATATTTGTTTTATTTCAGTATAGTTGCTAGGTGTTAAGGCAATGCCTAATTTTTCTTTTTCATTTATTTTATTTGATTTTAATTCAAATACTGTTCCTATTTCGAATATTTTTTGAGGATATTCTGCATCTACATTTTCAGAGAGATTTTTTAGAAGATAATGAGTTAAATTTTCTCTCAATAAGTCATAATCTGTTTTAGATTTTTCAACTTCAATAAATGATTTTATTTGTTTTTTAGAGATGCCCATTTTTATGAATTGATTTTCTTTATTTGTTAAGTGATAATTAGAAACTTCTAGCATATTTAGGCCAGCTAAAATATCTGATATTTTTCTTTTTAATGTTTCTTTCGGATCTTCTTGGCCTATTGTAGATATTTTAGGGATTTCAGGAATAAAATTTTCATAACCATATGCTATTGCAACCTCTTCTATTAGATCAACTTCATGCAAAATATCTGTTCTCCAAGAGGCAATTTCAACAATTCCTTTATGATAATCATGACCCATTTTTCTTAAGTTTTGTTCTAATTGTTTTTCTGTTAAATTTAATCCTAAAAGTTTGTTTGCATTTTCTAAAGAAATTTTCATTTTTTCTGTTTCTAAATTGGGAGTTTTACCATAATTTAATTTCATTTGATATATTTTACCCCCCATTTCATTTAAAACAGTCACGATAATATTCAAACATTTTTTTAATAAATCCAAGTCAAATCCAGAACATTCTATAAATAAATCCCTTGTTTTTTCATCTATTTTTCCTGTTAATTCTGAATTTATTATTGGGGGCATGCTTAATATTTCTTTATTTGAATCTATAAAAATAGGGAAAGTTGTTTTTCCAGATAAAAGATGAGCATACTCTTTTCCTGTTGGGTGTTTTTGTAAGATTTCTAATCCAGACATTTCTTTTGGAGATTCTAAAGGCCTAAATTTTATTTTATCAGGTTCTAAAGCTTTGTAAGTTATTGGAAGTTTTATTTTTTCAAGAGGGTATATTCCTATTGCTAATTTTTTTCTTTTTCTTCCTAAAGTAATATGTATTTTTTCTTGAATATCTATTAATT
>CAZQAV010000036.1:0-4467 GCA_964591395.1 Candidatus Woesearchaeota archaeon
GAAGAACTTCTTATGCTTTTCATTAAATATCATAAATCCTGAATTTACATATTTTGACTGGTCTAAATTAAATCCATTAAAAAACTCTTTATAGCCCTGTATTGAATCATATACCCACTTCATATTATCCATATCTCGCCATGCTGTGAATTTCCTATCCGTCATTTCAAAAAAGTTAGGTGTATCCCATTTTATCATACAAGTACTATCCACTAAACAAATTTGATCATATTCAATATTTCTTCGTTCTATTTCATCAAACACAAATATAGCCTTTTGCCAATTAGGTCTAAATCGAAATAAATCCTTTTCAATCGGATTAGAAAATTCAACAAATTCACAGCCAAATCTTCTACAAAAATGAATCCATGTATTTTTTGAATATTCAAAATAATCATAGTTATCATATTTTTTAGATAATTCATTATGCTTAATTCCAGCCCACCAGATTATATTTTTTTTCATATTTTTAAACTATCTTCACTTTTCCGCTAAAATCAACTATTCCCGTGCCAGGTATATTACCAGCAGGCCCCCTCTTATCTAATTCATCTCCATGCCCTATGAAAGTTAAATCATATTTTTGAATGTCTATATCTTGCCACAAACATATCATTTCTTTTGACCAAAAAATATCATCCATTACTAATATACCAGCATAATTATTATCTTTTAAATAATTAAATATTTTTCGTTCAAATATTCCAGAATGTAATGTATCCAAAAAAATAAATGAAGATTTTAATAATATAAATTCCTCTTTTAATTCAAATATATTTCCTATTCGTCTAATTATATTATCTGGTTGTTTTTTTACATTATATAAATCTTTTACATCATAAGTATGAATTTCATTCAACGAATTTAATGATAACGCTAAACTGCTAGTCCCACTATGAGTGCCTAGTTCTATAATTATAGAATTATCAAATTGTAAAGATAAATATCCTAATAATTTATAATGATGTATTCCAGCATCAGCATTAATTATTTTTTTATGATCTTCTCTACATATATTATCCTCAAAACCTGATAAATTTATGTTTTTTACTAATTCTGTATCTATAATCATTTTATTAAAATATTTTGTATAATATTTCCTACTTTATCTATCCAAGTTCTCGTCGGCTGTCCAGCCACAGCATCTATTATTGACCCCAAATCAATACTATGAATATCTGTATTTAAATTCCATAATCTTTTATTTATTACTCGCCCAGCCATTCCTGCTGCCGGTAAACATAATTCAACATCGTCAATATGGCTTATTATATTTGGCCACCATTCGTCTATAGAATAATAAGCATCACTTTTTGGTATATTTATATAAAAATCTATTTTTCCTACTAATTTTTCTATAGATTTTTTATCAACACTTCCAATAAACATTTTTTTCTTATTTCTAATATAAGTATCCAAAAAATCTATCATTAAATCTTGTTTGAACACAGAAATATAATGAAACATAATATGGGAATCAAATATTGTATTTTTATCTATTTTTTGATTTGTCAATAACCAGTTTTCTATTTCTGAATTATTACCTGGTGGAGCAAATACTCCAGGTCCCATGCCAGGCTCAAGGGGGTAATTTACCATAGCGCCTTTAATATAATGAATATCATCAATTTTAAAGGCTTCTAACATTTCTGTTTGTAATTCTATAGACCATTGATGCATTTTTTCACGTTTACCATTCATAATATTAAAATCCCCATCACCAAATCTACTATAATATACTTTTGAATGGTTAGCTAACATATAACATAAATAATCATAAGTTTCTGTCGTTTTTTTTGTTTTCATTATTTTTATCCTTTACAACTATAATCCTCTTAATTCTGTCCATCCCCTAACTTTAACATGATATATCCAACACTCATTTACAATAATACTATATAATCCTCGATCAGCATTCTCAATGAATTGCCCTTCCTGACCTCCCCATTTACCATCATTTCCATTGTGTTTATTATCTTTATTAAAATATTCATGTTCTTTATACCTAAATTTTTTATAATGATTTGATATGAATCCAAAAAAGAATCCATTTGGAATATCACCTTTTATTTTCGGATTACATGTTAATTTCACTAATCCTGATTTTGGTTTATCAGATTTTTGATATGATGGCGTATATACCCCATTAGTAAGTGCGCTATAAATTACATTTGAATTATTATCAATCTTAATTTTTTCAATAAAATTATTAATTGTAAAATTAAAAATTAAATCATCATTACAATTCAATAAAATATCACACCCATCTTTATATGCTATATCTATACCCATATTCCAAGCATAGGTTAATCCACCCTCAAATTGATTATCTATTCTATTGAATATAATCCTTTTATCATTTGGATAAGATAATTCATATTCAGAAGCATTATCTATAATATAAATTTTAAAATTATATTTACATGAACTTATTATTGAATTAACCACATCGAGTAAAAATTTACCCCCTTGTGGTCTAAATTTATCTGAATGATGCGCTGTAATTATAAATCCTACCTTCATATCAAATTCTCCATTAATTTCTTAATTGACCCAAAAGAATAATTTTTAATTAATTGATCATAACTATCATTTTGGATAATTTTATTTTTAATTCCCCTAAATCATTAGTAGCTAAAGTTGGAAATAATATTTTATGAGAATCATTTAATCCACCCATCACTATAACCCCTAATGCAGCACATTGAATTGCTTGTTGCCCATAATTTGTTGTTGGATCAGTATTTATTTGAAATTGAATATTATTCCATGAAAGAATGAAATCTACCCACTGATTTATATTATCTGAATATGTTTTATATGTTTTAATATGATATTTATCAGTCATCATATTAAAAAATTCTTTATTTTTTCCTATTCTATGGGCTGCCCAATAATTACTATAATCAAATAACCATTCTTTTTTATCTGATATAAAATAATTATTTTTTAAATAATCTACATTAATGGGCTGTGGAATTTTTATTGCATTAGGTATATAATTCCAAGATAAATATGGCTCTACAAATCCTTCTGTATTATTTATTAAATACCGTCTAACATTAAAATCAATTCCATCCAATTCTTTTAATGTGCCATAAATTTTAGCCTTTGGATATTTCTCTCTTATTATATCCAAATTTTTTGTATTCTTTTCAATTGCTGCAAAAATAATATCAAATTTAATATCAGGTAATAATTGTTCTTTTATATTTATAAAATATCCATCAAATAATATAGGATAATTCCAAAACCCCATCAAACATTCATTTGATATATGATGTGATCTATAATATGGCTTATTTGAATTTAAATAATATACCTTTCCTTCATCACAAATATAAGATGATATATTTGAAGAATCACAAATTAGAGCAAAATTCATTCTTGATTCTCTTCCTCTATTTGATCTAAATTCTTAAAAATATTATAAATATGTTTAACTAAATTTATCAAATCATATTTTTTTATATATTGAACTCTCATATTTTCAATAAGTCTATTTCTTATATTATAATAATCCGAAAACACATACTCTATTTTTTCTTCTAAATCTGACCAGTCATATTTAACTGCTATATAAGTTTCATTATCTTCATAAATAAAAGGAATAGAATCTATAAAACTCATATCTGGTTTTATTAACACGCTTCCAAATATAGCCGATTCCAAATCTCTTAACGCCATTGCTCCATAACCAAGAGGAGCCATTATAATTTTTGAATTAAACATTTTGTTATAATATTCTTGTAAAGATACTCTAACACCTTTTTTTAATCCTACTATATTATATGTAGCACTTTTTAATTTATCTATTAATTTTTTTCTATGAAAATCATAAAAATCTGTTTGACATAATTCATGCTCATATACAGGGTCTTTTGTTGGATAACCAAACATACATGATATATCATATTCTTTTTCTTGATTATAATCTAACCATTTTGGCTGTATTGTATGCAACCAATTACATCCAGTAAGTTTCATTTTTAATTTTAATCGGTCTATATCAGGAACAGAATAATCTCCTTCACCCCAATATATTCTTCCATTTGCCCATCCTTTTTTGTATAAATCCAAATCTTTTAAATATGAATTTTTTAAAAATAATAAAGCATTTGATTCCCTAAACACATCTATTGTGCCGATTAACGAAGTAGAATCTTGTCCATCAATAATCATATAATCACCAGTTATTTTAGAAATAAATTCTAATCCTCTATCAATAGATTCGTTTAATGATATTTTTTTATTAATTATACTTGCCTGTCCTACCCAAACAAAATCATAATCATCTGATTCCGTAAATTCTATTCCTATTTCTTTAAAATAATTTTTAGCTAGTAAAAAAGGTCTAAATGTTGTTTCATTTCGATGTTTTTCTAATTCTAATAATTTAATCTTAATCATACTATCGTCTCATAAAATTCATTTTGTTGTTCTTGCTTATCAATCTTCTTTGGATGA
>CAZQAV010000037.1:0-4442 GCA_964591395.1 Candidatus Woesearchaeota archaeon
ATTCTAAAAGAATGGAATGATAATAGAGGACTAGAAGAAAATATTAAAAAAACATTTTGGTGAATTAGGGGAAGAAGTACTTCGTTCTGCAGGTCTTAGTTAAAATTTAAATACTTAAATATTGTTAACATTATATGAAAAAGACAATGCCTCAAGAAATAGAAGTATGGTATTTAATTCCTGCTTTAAGGAGAGAGCTAGCTAAAATTCTTGTTAAAGAACATAGCCTAACTCAAAGAAAAGTTGCAGATATATTAGGTGTTACAGAAGCTGCTGTTTCTCAATATATGAAAGCTAAAAGAGGAAAAGAAGTTCATTTTTCTAAAAAAGATATGACTCAGATAAAAAAAGCAGCTAAATGTATTACAAATAAAAATCAAGATTGTGTTGAATCAATATATGATCTATGCGTACATTTTAGAGGTACAAAATTATTATGTGATTTGCATAGGAAAAGAGATAAAAATGTGCCTGCTGGATGTAATGCTTGTTTTGGATAAATTTATATAATCATTATTCTGAATATATTTACAATGGAAAAAGACATTGGTAAAATAAACAAAGGCGAATATCAAGGAACTGTAACAGATATTGTTATTGGGGTTAGGGAATATAATGGGAAAGTTGGTGTAGATATAAGGGAATTTGTTGAAAGTGAGAAATACACTGGTCCAACAAAAAAAGGTTTAAGAATTCCGGCAGAACATTTTGCAAAATTCAAGGAAATGATTAATTCTGTTGAGGAAGAAGATTTGAAAGCTGAAGAAAAACCTGAAGAAGCTCCTGCTGAAGAAATTCCAGAAGATCAAACAAAGTTAAATGGATCTAAGGAAGAAAAAGAAAAAGATTCAGAAGAAGCTGAAGAACCTGAAAAAAAAGATCTCCCTGATTATTAATTCTAAGAAAAAATTAGGTTAATTAAAAAATAACTTGTTATTGTACTTATAGCTCCAAATAGAAAACCCAAAAATATCCTCTTTTTATCTTCTTTTAAATAAACTAGAGAAAATATTAGTAAAATATATGCTAATGTTACAAATATAGCATATATCAAATCATTATAATTTATAGATGTAAAAGTTCCTATAATTAAAGATAAACCAGAGTATATGTTTGATTTAAATATAAAAAAGAGTATTAGAAATAAAATCCCTGCAAAAATAAATTGGGCTAAATAAATGGGATCTTTAAGAATCGTTATCCTAATTAAAACAAGAGTAAAAAAGGGTATGCTTCCTAATGCAATAATATCTCTTGCAACCCCTTTTACCCCCTCTTTTTTCATTAAATAAATAGTGTGATGTAGTTTATATATTTTTAAAAATAATCTTTTGATTTAATCTTAATGAAAGATATTAGCAAGTTAACTAGAAAAGAGGCCAGAATTGTCCTTAAAATTATGAAATTCAATTGGAAAAATTTTAAACTTACTCAAAGAAAAGAAAGTGAAATTAGAATAGTTAAAAAAAATAATGAGGATACATTTGGAGATCCTGATGAAGTTATATTAAATAAACATGGGGGATATTATAAACAATTTCCAGCTGTAAAAGGTCCTGCCCCCAACCCCTTTCTCGTTGCTCAATATTTAATAGAACAAGGATATTATTTTCCATATAATATTGATTAAATAATTATATGATTTTGCATATCTACCCAAAACGAAACATTTAAATAGTATTATGCATAGGTATTCATAACTAAATAGGGAGAAATTAAAAATGCCTAACAAAGACGGAACAGGACCTCAAGGAAAAGGCCCAAAAACAGGGAGACAAATGGGAAATTGCAAAGATGCAAAACCCAATGAATCTGAATCTGATGGAAGACCTGCAAGGGGATTAGGAATCGGAGCTGGAAGAAGACCCAGAGGTTTTGGAAAACAAAGAAATCAACAAAATGCCTAGACCATGTATTAGGAGAAGAGTTAGAGGTCGACCAAACTCTTCTTATTTTAAACCTGCTGGAAAACCAGTTGTTGAATTAGATGAAATAGTCTTGACTTTGTCTGAATTTGAAGCTATAAGATTAATTGATTTAAATGAAATTTCTCAGAATGAAGCAGGTGAAAAAATGAAAATATCTCAATCAACTTTATCAAGAACATTGCAATCTGCACGTAAAAAATTATCAGATGCAATTGTAAATGGGAAAGCTATAAAAATAGAAAAAAATTAATATGAAAATGAAAAGAGGTCAAAAAGTAAATATTGTTATAATTATTCTTGTTTTAATTTTAGCTTTTAGTATGATATTTTGGCCAAAAGCAAATGCTGAAAAAGAACTTGCTAAATGTATTGGGGAAAATTCTGAATTATATATTCAATTAGGTTGTCATGCTTGTATTTCTCAAGAAGAAATGTTTGGAAAAAATTATGAATATTTAAATGTTATAGATTGCTTTTATGAAGGTGAAAAATGTATTGAAATTTCATATACTCCCACATGGATTATAAATGGCCAACATTATTCAGGTGCTAGACCTATTGAACAATTAAAAGAGCTTACAGGATGTTAAATGGCAGACATAATAAATTTCACGAGAATAACAATGTTAGCTTTAGCTGATTCTGTTAATCCATGTGCTATTGCTGTTTTAACAATGATTCTTTTAGCAATATTAATGGAAAATCCAAAAAATAAAAATAAAGTTCTTTGTGGGGGTCTTGCATTTACAGCTTCTGTTTATATTGGATATTTATTTTATGGTCTTATTATAATTCAATTTTTCAAATTATTTGCAGAATTTTTAAGACAAAATTCTATGCACATATATAATGGATTAGGAATATTGGCAATGCTTATGGGTGCATTAAATATTAAAGATTATTTTATGTATAAACCGGGGGGAATTGCAACAGAAATGCCCATGTTTATGAGACCTAAAGTGAGAGAGATAATCCAAAAAATAACTTCTCCATTGGGGGCATTTATTATTGGTTTTATAGTAACTTTGTTTTTATTACCTTGTACAATTGGGCCATATATTGTTGCTTCAGGTTTATTGGCTGAACTTGGAACCTTGGGTGCTTTACCTTGGTTATTGTATTATAATTTATTATTTATTCTTCCAATGTTAATTATTGTTTTCTTAATTTACATTGGATTTGCAAAAGTGCATCAATTGGGGGGATGGAAAGAAGATAATATTAAAAATTTGCATTTAATAGCAGGAATATTATTGTTCTTAGTTGGTGTTGCATTACTTCTTGGTTTGTTGTAATCAAAAGGCTTTTAACCTTATTTTGATATGGATTTCTATGACAATTAGACAACCAATTGTGACTGTTGTTGGACATGTTGATCATGGTAAAACAAGTATATTAGATTGCCTTAGAAGTAGCTGTGTTCAAGAAGGTGAAGCTGGAGGAATTACTCAGAAAATATCTTTTACATTATACCCAATGGATCAATTAAAAAAAGCATGTCCTTTAATTGAAAAGTCTGGCGTTGGATTAGATATTCCTGGATTTTTATTAATAGATACTCCTGGCCATGCAGCATTTACAAATTTAAGAAAAAGAGGGGGTAGTTTAGCTGATTTAGCTGTTCTTGTTATAGATATAAATGATGGTATAAAACCTCAAACAGCTGAAGTTATTCAAATATTAAAACACAATAAAACACCTTTTGTAATAGCTTTGAATAAAATAGATAATATATCTGGATGGATAAGATCTGATAAACCTCTTAAAGAAGCAATAGAAGGACAAACTCAGAATGTTAAACAAATATTTGATGAAAAATATATGACTATAATTGGGGCATTAAGTAGCCATGGTTTTGAATCTGATTTATTCTATAATATTGATGATTTTACAAAAAAAATTTCTTTGGTTCCTTGCTCTGCAAGAACACATCAAGGAATACCTGAATTAATTATGATGTTGTGTGGGATATCTCAAAAATATCTTGAAAATAAATTAAAATTAGGGAAAAAAGCAAAAGGGGTTATGCTTGAAATTAAAAAAGAAAAATCAACAAATTATATTGAATCTATTTTATACGACGGTGAATTGTCTAAAAAAGATGAAATAGCTATTGCAAGTTTTGATGGGGAACCTATTGTTTCTAATATTAGAATATTGGAAGAAATTCAACCTTTATGTAATAAATTTAAACCTATTGAAAAAGCTGTTGCTTCTACAGGACTTAGGATGCAATTAATATCTAAGGATGAAATATTACCGGGTATGCCTTTTGAAATATATAATGATAATTTAGATGAAATAAAAGAAAAATTCAAAAAAGAAATATCTGAAAATATTAAAACATCTAAACAAGGTATAATTGCAAAAGCTGATTCTCTTGGAAGTTTAGAAGCTTTACTTGTGATGTTAAAACAAAGTAATATCGAAGTTGTTAAAGCAGGAATTGGCAAAATAAATAAATCAGATATTATATCTGCAAAAGCTAATTTAGATATAAATGAATTAGATGCT
>CAZQAV010000038.1:0-4435 GCA_964591395.1 Candidatus Woesearchaeota archaeon
ATTAAATGGAAGTTAAAGATGTAAATAGTGAAGAAGATGTTAAATTATTTGTAAAAGAAGAACATAATAAAGTTAAAAGAACTCTTGTTAAAACATTGGGAACTGTTGCAGGTGTTGCAGGGGGATATTGGATAGGTCCTGAAATAGTTGATTATATTGGTTCTGGACAAATAGATATGTTATGGAACATGACTGAATCTATAATAAAACATGAAGCTTTTTGGGATTTGGGTTCAAGATTTGTGGGAATGGGCTTATTAGGGGTTCTTGGAAATTATGCTTCTAAAAAATTGGGAAATTATTTAATTAAATAATTTAATTTCTCTCAACTTCTTTCCCCCCAATAATTAATGTTGAAGGTTTTCCATTTAATTCACCTTCATCAACAATAACATCAACATTAGATTTTATTTCTTGAGAAATTTCATTAACACTTTTTGCAAATGGTTGACCAGATAAATTTACAGATGTTGAAATAAAAGGAACTCCTGCTTCTTGGATTTGTTTTGTAAAATCACAATCAGGAATTCTTATTCCAATAGTATCTGTGCTTGAAATATGTTTTAAAAAATCAGGATCTTTTTTCTTTAAAATAATTGTGTATGGGCCCGGTAAATATTTATGTAAATCAGCGTCGACATCAACATGACAATTTTGATTTATCCATTCAAATGAAGGTGCAATTATACTTAAGGGTTTATCTCTATCTCTTTCCTTTATCTTCTTTATTTTTTCAACACTTTCCTCGTTTGTAGCATCACATCCTAACCCATATATTGTATCTGTAGGATATATGAATATTTTTCCTTGTTTAATTTGATCTATGTGGTTTTCCATGATTGAAATAAGAAAAAAGGGGATTTAAAGTTTATCTAAGAAATATGTTCTATCATTGTACCTTTAATATCTGCTAATAATCCTGAATGTGCTACAAGTTTACTATTTCTAGAATCAGAATAAATTTTCATGTAAACCTGTGTTCCCTTTGTTCCATCCAAATAAGGGTGTATGCTTAGTTCAACAGCCACATTATCTTTTCTGCAATATTGCTCAATAGAAAGGGGGTTATAACCCAATCCCCTTCCATTCCCAGAATTATCCCCTGAAACTAAATTATTCTTACACAAAGGACATTTTGTTAAAGTTAAATTTAAAACAGCTTGTTCCACAATTTCTTGATTTATAGATAATCTACTTGGGTTTTTATACCATTTTTTCTTTATTCCCTTAGGGATATCTTCAAGACTTATTCTTGTCATATATTTTCTTAGGTTAATTTATTTATAAGGATTATTGGGATGGGAAATATATTCAAAAACTATAAAAAGAAATTAAGTTTATTCTAAATATGCAAGAGATATACTCATTACTTATTGGAATTCTTATATTAGCTTTAGGATTTCCAATTGGGAATTTTTTAGCTTCAGAAACAAAAGAAGAATTAAAAGATGGTCAAAAATATTTTCGATGGATTGTTTGGGTTGGTTTGATATGGGGATTTATTGGCTTATTGATTTCAAATGATGTAATTATGTTCTCTTTTTTCTTTATAGCTATTGTTACAAGTAGAAGTTTAAAGAAGTGATTAATTCTTTACCTTCTTTTACCCAATAACCTTAATAAGAAAAGGAATAAGTTTATGAAATCAAGATAAAGTTTCAATGCACCAATTATAGACATCTTTGAAATTTGTTCTTTCCCCTTTATTTTAAGAGATAATCTTTTCAAATATTGGTTATCATATGCTGTTAAACCTGTGAAAAGAATAACTCCTATTATTGAAATAACTAGATCCATCATTGGATTTCTGAGAAACATATTAACTATTAATGCAATTATTACTCCAATTAGAGCCATGAATAATATTGGGCCCCATTTTGAAAGATCTTTATCTGTGAAAAAACCATAAAGAGCCATTGATCCAAACATTATAGCTGCTACAAAAAATGTTGCTATAACAGAAGCTCCTGTGTAAACTAAAAGTATTACAGAAATTGTTAAACCATTTAAGATAGAATATAAAACAAAAATAGCTTTTGCTGCTGAAGGAGATAATTTCTTTATAGCTGCTATTAAAACAATTACTAATATTAATTCAGCTATTAATAATCCTATAAAAATTCCCATATTTGCAAAAACAAAAGAAGTTAATGCTGGTATTTTGATCACTGCAAAAGCTGTTATAGCTGATAAAATTAAACCTAAGAACATCCATGAATAAACTTTTTGGAAGAATTGGGATGTTTTATTTAATGTTTTCATAATTTATGGTGGATTGGGGGATTTATAAATTTTGGGAGAAAACTTAGTTTTATAAACTAAAATTTTCTTTGATTTCTATGTTATATATAATAGGATTAGGACTAAATGTGGATGGAATATCTAGTTTTGGATTAGCTGCAGCTCAAAGATGTAAAAAAGTGTATTTAGAAAATTATACTGTTGATCTTCCTTATACAGATATTCAATTAAGTGATGTTCTTAAAGGTAAAAAGGTAATTCCTGCTGATAGAGAATTTGTTGAAAGTTTGCAGATTATTGATGAAGCTAAAAATAAAGATGTGGCATTACTTGTATATGGAAGTCCTTTAACAGCTACAACACATATAACTCTTATTCAAGAAGCAAAAGCATCTGGGGTAAGATATAAAATTATATTTAATGCTTCTGTTTTCGACGCTGTTGCTGAAACAGGTTTACAATTATATAAATTTGGAAAAATAGCTTCAATGCCTACCTGGAATAAAGGTAAAAAATTTACTCCTGATAGTTTTATAAAAATAGTTCATGAAAACATGTCAATGAAAGCACATTCTTTAATTTTAGTTGATATTGGTTTAGAATTTCAAGATGCTTTAGAACAACTTGAAATAGCTGCTAGAAATAATAATATTCCTTTAAACAAAATAGTTGTATGTCAAAAGCTTGGAACACAAAGGAGAAAAATTTCATATAAAACATTTGAAGAATTTAGAGAATTTTCAGGTGTTAAAAAACCTTATTGTATTATTCTGCCAAGTAAGTTACATTTCTTAGAAAAAGAAATTCTTGAAGAGTTTAGTTAATCTTAAAAATCCCCTATTCTTATCCATAACATGTATGATTTTAAACAAATAGAACCTAAAATCTTTGATTTTTGGAAGAAGAAAAAGATAATTGAAAGGTTAAGGAAAAATTTGAAAAAAGGAAAAAAGTTCTACTTTTTAGATGGTCCCCCATATACTTCTGGTAAAATACATATGGGCACAGCCTGGAATCAAGTTACAAAAGATGAAGTTCTTAGATATAAAAGAATGCGTGGATATGATGTATGGGATAGGGGGGGATATGATATGCATGGATTACCTACTGCTCACAATATTCAAAACAAACATAAGCTCAAAGATAAAGAAGATATTGAAAAATATGGTGTTGATAAATTTGTAAAAGAATGTAAAGAATTTGCTGTTGAAGGGCTTAAAAAAATGAATAAACAATTTGATAGAATGGCAATTACATTAGAGCATGTTGATCCATATATGCCTATTACAAATGAATATATGGAAGGTGAATGGTGGCTAATTAAAAAAGCGCATGAGAAAAAAAGATTATATCAAGGTAAAAAAGTTATGACTTGGTGTGCAAAATGTGAAACAGCTCTTGCAAAACATGAATTAGAATATCAAAATGTAAAAGATGATTCTATATTTGTCAAACTTCCTGTAAAAAATAAGAAAAATGAATATATTATTATATGGACAACAACTCCTTGGACAATTGCCTATAATCTTGGCGTTATGGCTAATCCTGAATTAGATTATATTAAAGCAAAAGTTGGAGATGAGACATGGATATTAGCAAAAAATTTAGCAGCTTTAGTAATACAAAATTTTACAAAACATAAACTTGAAATTATTGAAGAATTTAAAGGGAAAAAATTAGAAGGTCTTGAATATGTTCACCCATTTCATGATTCATTGAAAAAACATTATGATGAAATTAAAAAAAATTCTAAAAAAGCGTTTACAATTGTTATGTCAAAAGAATTTGTTAATTTGACTGCAGGTACAGGCCTTGTCCATATGGCCCCTGGTTGTGGTCCTGAAGATTATGAAGTTGGAAGAGATAATGGTATTCCTGCATTTAATAATTTGACAAAGCAGGGAAATTATCCTGATGATATGGCTGAATTTTCCGGTCTAAACGCAAAGAAAGATAATCAAAAATTTGTAGATTCTCTTGAAAAGAGGGGGGTGTTGATAGCGACGACAAAAGTTGAACATGATTATGCTCATTGTTGGAGATGTAAAAAACCGGTTATATTTAGAGGAACAAATCAATGGTTCTTTAAAGTAGAAGATTTAATCCCAAAAATGTTGAAACAAAGTGAGAAAATAAAATATACTCCTGCAAATATAAAAGATAGGTATCAATTATGGTTGAAAAATCTAAAAGA
>CAZQAV010000039.1:0-4355 GCA_964591395.1 Candidatus Woesearchaeota archaeon
ATAAAGGGAAATTTAAGTTTGAGGAAGTAAAGGAAAATGAATCTAATACTAAAATTGTAAAAATAATTAATAAAAAAGTTTTAAATGGTAAGAAAACCCAATTAAATTTAAGTGGTGGCAAAAATATTCTTTCAGATATTAAATGTAATACAGGAGATTCTATAATTATAAATCCTAAAGAAAATAAGGTTCAAAAAATTATTCCTATGCAAGAAAAGAGTAATGCTTTAGATATTGCTGGAAATCACGCTGGTGAAAAAGGGATAATTAATAAGATAATTAAAGAAAGGAGAATGGTTGAATTGAAAACTGATGAAAAAATTGTTAATGCTTTAATTAAACATATAATTATAATAAATTAAAATGAAAGATAATATGATGAGGACCATAAAAGTTGAAAAAGTTGTTTTAAGTATAGGTGCAACTGGAGAAGATCTAGAAAAAGGGGTAAAATTATTAAAAATGTTAACTGGCAGAAAACCTGCAAAAACACAATCTAAAAGGAGAATTCCCTCCTTAGGAGTTAGACCTGGTCTTGAAGTTGGTTGCGTTGTTACAATAAGAAAAGAATCACATGAAACTCTAAAAAGAATGTTAGCTGCTATTGATAATGTTCTTAAAAAGAAACAGTTAAGTGAAAATAATTTTTCATTTGGAATTAAAGAGTATATTGAAATACCTGGAACAGAATATCAAAGAGACATAGGGATTATGGGTTTAGATGTTACAATTGTATTCAAAAGAACAGGTAGAAGAGTTAGATTAAAAAAAATTAAAAAAGGGAAAGTTCCAAAAAGGCAAAATATTACTAAAGAAGAAATAATTAAATTTATGGAGGATGAATTTAAAACTAAATTCATATAAAAATGACTGCAAGTGATTGGAGAAAAATATTAAAACAGTTTAAGAAGAAACCAGCCATAGAGGCAAAATTCATTAAACATTGTAAACCAAAAGAAAGAAAAATTGGTATTGCTGCTAAAAAATGTGAAAGATGCGGGAGATTTGGAGCACATATAAAATCATATGGATTAAATTTATGCCGTCATTGCTTCAGAGAAATTGCTGAAGAAATCGGATTTAAAAAATATAGTTAGGAGAAAAATAAAATGTCACAAGATATTGTTGCTGATGCACTAAACATGATGAAGAATGCTAAGAAAGCTAGAAAGAATGCTGTAGTTGTAAAAAGAATGTCAAATTTACTTATAGAAATATTGAAAATAATGAAACAGAAAAAAGCTATAAAAAAATATAAAATAAATAGTAATGAAAAATTGAAATTACTTTTGAAGAATTAACTGAGTGTAAAGCTGTAAAACCAAGATTCACAGTAAATAAAGATCAAATTGAAAAATATAGAAGAAGATTTCTTCCTGCAAGAGATGTTGGTACATTAATAGTTTCCACAAATAAAGGTCTTATGACTCATGAGGAAGCTGTGAAAGAAAATACTGGGGGGTGCTTAATAGCATATTTTTACTAAAATGAAAACAAAAAATTTTCAATCATTTAAATTAAAGAAAAAATTCAGATAAAATGAAAAAAGAAATTTATCAAGAAATTGAAATTCCTGAAGGGGTTGAAGTTAAACTAGAAGAAGGTGTGCTAAATGTAAAAGGTCCTGAAGGTGAAAATAAAAGAGAATTTAAAACAGGCCAATTAGATTTTGAAATTAAAGAGAATAAAATAATTCTTGGTGGGAAAAAACTAACAAAGAAAGAGAAAAAAATAGTAAATACCTTCACAGCACATATTAAAAATATGATTAGAGGAGTTCAAAAGAAATTTGAATATAAATTAAAAATTTGTTTTAGCCATTTCCCTATAACTGTAGATATTGAAGGTAATAAGGCCACTATCAAAAATTTTCTTGGTGAAAAAATAAACAGAAGTTGTGGTATATTAGATAATGTTGAAGTTGATATTAAAGGTCAAGAAATAAATGTTCAATCTTTTGATAAAGAGGCTGCAGGACAGACAGCTGCTAATTTTGAAATAGCTACAAAAATTAGAAACAAAGATAAAAGGGTTTTCCAAGATGGAATCTATATCACTAATAAAGATGGGAGGGACATGTAATGCCTGAATTTAAAAGAAGAACATCTAATAGATATTCAAAATTAGGAAAAAGAAGAAAGAAAAAACAAGTTTGGAGAAGACCTACTGGAAGAGATAATAAAATGAGGGAAAAAAGAAAAGGTTATCCTGCTGTTGTTAGTGTTGGTTATAAAAATGCTAAGAAAATTAGTGGAAAATTAGAAGATAAAGAGAAGGTTTATATTTACAACTTAAAAGATTTGGGAAAAATTGGGAAAAATCAAATTGGGATTGTTGGAAGTCTTGGAATTAAAAAAAAGATAGAAATAGCTAAAGAAGCTAAAAAAGAAAAAATCAAATTACATAATATGAATCCAAGTTCATATCTAAAAGAACATGACAAAAAAAAGAAACCTAAAAAGAAAGAAATTCCTAAGGGGGTTATTAAAAAATGAATTTAGGCAAAAAGAAAGCTCTTGCTTCAAGAACATTAAAAATTGGAAAAGAAAGAATAGTTTTCATAAAAGAAAGACTTGACGAAGTAAAAGAAGCAATAACAAAACAAGATATAAGAGATTTGAAAAAAGAAGGGGCAATTGTTGTAAAAGATATTACTGGCAGAAAAAAAGTTGAAAAAAGGAAAAGAAGAAGAGGTTTAGGTAAGATAAAGAAAAAGGTTAATACAAGGAAAAAAAATTATGTTATTATGACTAGAAAATTAAGAGCATATGTCTTAGCTGTATTAAATCAAGGGGAAATTTCGAAAGAAAATTATAAAGATATAAGGAAAAAAATACGAAATAAGGCTTTTAGAAGTAAAGCTCATTTAAAAGAATATATTGGGGGGTTAAAGTAATAAAATGAAAGTTTCAAAAAGAAGAAGAAGAGAAAATAAAACAGATTATTTGAATAGAATGAATTTGTTAAAGAGTAATACTCCTAGAATTGTTTTTAGAAAAACAAATAGATATCTTATTGTTCAATATGTTCAAAGTAAAAATGCTCAAGACTCAATTAAAATAGGTTTTACTACAAAAGATTTGAATAAATATGGTTGGCCAAATGAATTTAAAGGTAGTTTAAAATCTATTCCTGCTGCATATTTAGTTGGGCTTTTAATGGCTAAAAAAATAACTAAAGAAAAATTAGAAAAGCCAATTATTGATTTTGGTATGATAAGAACATTACATAAAACAAAAATATATGGATTTATTAAAGGTTTAACCGACGGTGGAATGAATATATCTGATAAAGAAAATATATTTCCTGAAGAAGATCGGATAAAAGGAAAAGATCTGAAAAAGGATTTTTCAGGGGAATTTGAAAAAATTAAATCAAATATAGAAAAATTATGATTAAAATGGCTGAAGAAATAAAAGAACAAAAAATTGAAGAAGGTCCTAAAACAGAAGAGACTAAAAAGGTTGAAGAAGAAGTTAAAAAAGAAGAATCTGAAAAAGAATCATTTGGAAGAAAACCTTTTCAGAAAGGAAAATATAAGAGAAAATTAGGACCTACAAGAGAAGAAATAATAGAAGCTTGGGAACCCCAAACAAAGTTAGGTATTGAAGTTAAAAAAGGTAAAATAAAAAATATTGATGAAATCTTAGATCAAAATAAAAAAATCTTAGAAAAAGAAATTGTTGATTCTTTACTTGTTGTTCAATCTGATTTAATATCTATAGGGCAATCTAAAGGTAAATTTGGTGGTGGAAAAAGAAGAGCTTGGAGACAAACCCAAAGAAAAACAAAAGAAGGAAATGTTCCTACTTTTTCAGCTCTTGCTGTTATAGGGGATGGACATGGCCATGTTGGTCTTGGTAATGGTAAATCTATGGAAACTCTTCCTGCAAGAGATAAAGCTATTAGAAAAGCTAAATTAAATATTATAAAAGTTGTTAGGGGGGATGGAAGTTTTGATAGTGTTGGTGGGGGAAATACAAGTATACCTTTTAAAGTTGAAGGTAAAGCTGGAAGTGTTAAGATTGTATTTATGCCTGCTCCACCTGGAACAGGATTAGTTGTAGCAGATCAATTAAAGAAAATATTAAAACTTGCAGGAATAAAAGATATTTATAGTAAAACTTTTGGTAAAAAAAGAACAACATTTAACTTGGCAAAAGCTTGTATTGATGCTTTAAAGAAAACTAATAAGAGGTATAAAAAATGATTTGTGTTATAAGAATAAAAGGACAGGTTAAATTAAAAAAAGAAATAGTTGAAACTCTTTATAGATTAAGAATAAGAAAAAAATATGCTTGTGTTGTCTTAAAAAAACCTACAAAAGAACAAATAGGTATGATAGAAAAATTAAG
>CAZQAV010000040.1:0-4039 GCA_964591395.1 Candidatus Woesearchaeota archaeon
ATATTACTTTTGAAACAAAATCAGGGGAATTAATTAATATAGTTGTTAAAGATGGTACACCTTATACAAGAAATTTAAATTTAGAAAGAACAAAATCAAATGAAATGTTAATACCTTATAGTTCAATAATTGCTATAGGTGATTTTGTAATTGTTTCTGAAGAAGATTTAATCTAAACATATCTTATAAGAGAGAAATATTTATAAACCAATTTTTAATCTACATATTACAATGAAACTAATGGGATTTAATTTTAACAAGATAAATGTAGAGAAAACAGGAGAAAGACCTGCAGATCTTAAGATATCAACAAATATGGATGTTTCAGATATAGTAACAATAAAAGGGTCTGGAATCAAAACAAAAGAAGAGCTGTTAGCTATTAAATTTACATACAATATAGGATATAATCCAGATCATGCTAAAGTAGAACTTGCAGGAGCAATTGTATTAGGTGTTGAACCAAAATTAGCAAAACAGGTATTAAAACAATGGAAAGAAAAGAAAATGCCCCAAGATTTTCAAACAGCATTATTTAATATAATCCTAGCAAAATCAACAGTTAAAGCTCTTGAATTAGAAGGAGATATGAATTTACCATACCATATGCCTTTGCCTTCTGTTAAAATAGAAGATAAGAAATAAGTTTGTTTCTAAAATATATATTAATTAGCTATAATGCTTATAAAAGATAATTTGCCCAAATCTATATGATAGACTTAAGAAATGCAATAAATTGTAGAAACCACATTAAGGAAAGAGGAAATATACATGATTATAAAATAGGAATAATCAAGAAAAAAATACCAAATGGAAAACCATTTGTTAAGAGGGAAGTAATTCTTTACTCTGAATTAAATGATACCATATCAATTTCAAATCCATTATCTAAAGAAGCAATTGAACAAGAAAGAAGAAGTGGTGGTAAAAACCTTATTCAATATACATTACATGGTGTTTCTCCCGAATATGTTGAAGAAATAAAAATAGATTAATAATCCTCAGATAAAAATATAAACTATAACCGAATAACTATTATATGAAAATATCTCAAGAAAAAAGGAATAAGATATCAGAACAAATATTAGCTCATTTATATTCTATATCTCCTAAAGCCACTTTTACTTCTCATGTAGCCTCTGAGATAGTCACTTAATAGTTTAACCGGATGTTTATATATATCTGGTGCTTATTAAAGTAATGGAAAAACTTACAGAAGAACATAAAAGAAACATCGGAAGATCTGTTATGAAATGGCATAAAAAAGTTGGATTTTCAAAAGAAACAAGGGCAAAACTATCAAAAGCAAGTAAAAACCATACCCTGTCAGAAGAAGCAAAAATGAAAATTTCTAGAGCTAACAAAGGAAAGAGAGCATGGAATAAAGGACTTACAAAATTAGATATAAGGGTTTTAAAAAACAGTCAAAGAACAGCTTTAACCTTACAAAAATTACACAGAGAAGGAAAATTAAAACCTTGGAATTTAGGCAAACCACACACAGCAGAAACAAGAAAGAAAATTTCTCAGAAAAGAAAAGGCAAAACCTATGAAGAAATAATGGGAAAAGAAAAAGCATTGAAATTTAAAGAAAAATTATCTAAGATAGGGAGACAAAGGATTATGGGCAAAAACAATCCCATGTATGGAAGAAAAGGAGATAAGAACCCCCATTTCGGAAAACCAGCAAAACATGGTAAGCACGCATTTAAAGAAGACCTAGGCCACCATTGCCGCTCAAAATGGGAAGCAAATTATAGCAGATTTCTTTTATGGCAAGGTAAAAAATATGAATATGAACCAAAGACATTCATAATAATCCTTTCAAATGGAATAAAAGCAACATATACACCGGATTTTTTAGTTAATGGAAAAGAATGGCATGAAGTTAAAGGTTGGAAAGGAAGAACTAAAATAAAGAAATGGGAATTATTTCAACAACAATATAAAAAGGAAAAGTTTATATTTATAGACAAGAAAGAATATAAAAAGATAGAAAGAATGTATAAATATATTATACCAAATTGGGAATTTTAAAATGAGTAAGATATCAAAAGAGAAACAGGATAAAATCATGTCCAACATTTTAGCAACTCTTTATGAAAGATCTCCAAGAGCACTCTTTATAACCGAAATAAGCAGGGTTCAAGCAAGAGATGAAGAATTTATTAAGGACTTACTAATTTCATTAAAAAAGAAAGGATTAGTTGAAGAGGTCAAAAAAAACCCCAAGGGAGTGCCCTACATTAAAAGAAAAAGATGGAAATTAACAGATCAAGCTTATTTGATATATAGAAATAACCAACACAATTAACATTATCCAAATATCATATATTCAACCATATCAATGTTTTTATAATATCAACAGATAAATATTACATTAACTAAAAGTAAAGATAATTTAAATGAAAAATAAAGACAAAATATCCAATTCTTTTGCTAAAATTAAGCAAGATATTAATGATTTAAAGTATGATTTATATGAAAATAAGGTCAAAATTGATGAAATTCGCCTCAATTTAATAGAAATATGCGAACTTTTAAAAAAGATACCTCAAAAAATACCCAATTTGACCCCAACACATCAGACAGATACACCTCAAAATAAGACACATAATGCTCAGAATACGACACATAAACACCCTTTTAAGCCCTTAAAACACCAAAATATGCCTATTTCCACTGGAAACGGAGGGGTTCCAACAGACAGACAGACAGACAGACACATAGACACAAGAGGTAAAAACCCCTTTATTTCGCATGGAAACAACGAAATTTACCCTAAAAAAGACATTTTTCCACCCAAATTAGAAGAAAATGATCAAAAAACAGAAGAAATTATCCAAACCCAAATTAAAAATAAACCACAAAATTCTATAGATTCATTTGAAAATGCAAGAGATATATTGGATTCTTTAGATAATATTAAGAAAGAAATTAGATTAAAGTTCAAAAGATTAACAGAAAAAGAAATATTGGTATTCTCAATATTGTATCAATTTGATGAAGAACAAGGATATGCAGATTATAAGATGATAGCAGACAAGCTAAACTTAACAGAAAGTTCTATTAGAGACTATATTGGCAGGATAATAAAAAAAGGAATCCCCGTCGATAAAAACAAGATAAACAATAAAACAATCCAACTTTCTGTTTCAAAGAATCTAAAAGAAATAGCCTCTTTATCAACAATCCTCAAACTACGGGATATATAAAATATTTAGCCCCTTTACCGAATAACTATTTCTCTCACTTATTGATTTAGAAGAACATTAATTTTTAAGATATTTTAACCCTCACTTTTCGGTTTTTAAGATATATTTTTCAACGATTTCTTCACTTTTTTACTACTTTTCACACCTTTTTTAGCCTTTTTTCCCTTTTTAACCCTCACTTTCGCTTTTTTTAACATCTTTTCCCTTATATATTCAGGTATATATACTCTTTTCTTTCCACTCTTCTCTATAATCTCTTCTACTATCCCACTCTTTTGTCTTATACTATTTATTTGACCCCTTATAGTAGCTTTCTCTTTACCAAGTATAGCACCAATATCTTCAAAACTTAATTTCATATCTGTGTTTAACAATACCCATATGATTGCTCTTTCAGTTACAGAAAATACCCCTAAATTCGGTGTTTGAACACCCGTTTGAACACCCGTTTGAACACCTTGAACAGCTGTTTGCTGTTTGAACAGCTGTTTGTTTTTTTCAAACAAGCTTGGTTTTTTGATTTCCCCCATAATGGAAACAACATTTTTAATACTTTCAAGCTCTTCATTTATCGTCGATAAAACCTCTTTTATCTCCCTTATGTCTTCTTTTTGGGAATCTTTAGCAGAATTTAGGTGTTTGATCCATTCTCCAACAGAATTTATGTCTTTTTTCACACTATCAAAACCATGCTTTGTCTCTTTTTTTAGCGATTCAACCTCTTTTTTTCGCGAAAACCAACCAAACATACCTATCTTACAAGAAACATCTTTAAAAACCTTTTCATAAACCGACGCTAAAATACAAAAAAGCACAAGAAAAAC
>CAZQAV010000041.1:0-4030 GCA_964591395.1 Candidatus Woesearchaeota archaeon
TAATAAGAGATTATCATTACAATTCTTTTAATTCCCAAACACAGCGTAAGAATAAAATAATTTTAGAGAGGGCTAATACTAACTTTCAAAGATATATTGCATGGGCAGATAGTCAAATTCAAAAAGATAAAGAAAATGCTAGACTTCAAGAGAAATTAAATGAGCAAAGAGAGATAGATTCTGTATTCAAAATTATAGGCAATTAAAATGACTTCTACATCTCGAAAGGAAATTATTGAAAAAATTAGAAAACATAATATAACTGCATGTCAAGGATTTGCTACAGATATAGAGCTTCTTAAATATCATCCAGGATATAATCCTCAAGATGAATCTTCAATATTATATAATGAAGCACAACAAACTTCAAAAAGAACACTTAATACATCTCAAATAGGTCAAGGAGGTTTATTTGAATAAAATGGAAAACGAACCAAAAACAGCCCACATATATTATTCAACATTACTTAGTAAAAGAGATCAAAATACTTCAAAAAAGCAAAGATCAGAATATAAAATAAAAGTTGACCATACTTCTTTTGGTATTCAAAGAAATATATCAGAATTAGCCTCAGTTTTAGGAAATTTGTCTATACCCCAATCTGATAATTTAATTATAGTTAATAAAGTTCCAGAGATGGAAGGGGATTTTAGAATTAGGGGGGATTATAGATCTTTTAATAGGTCACTTAATGAAACAGAAATGAAAAGTTTAGCAAATAAATTAGGATTCAATTTAAATAAAAAATGAAAAACAAAAATAAAATAGCTACAGGAATTGGGGTTGGTTTAACAGCTTTAGCTTCAGGCCAAGTTACAGGAAATTTAAACGCACATATTTCTCAAGCAGGAAATGAAAGTAATTATATCAGGGCAAATGCTTTTTATGGTCTTCACTTAGGAATAAAGGGATATACTTTTGTTGATGCTTATAAAAATAATACTATTTTTGGTAAGACCTTTTTAACAAAAAATATAGGTAAAGATTTAGCATTAAAAACAGAAACAATTCATGCAGGCAATGAAGATAATCCTGGATTCAATACTCAAACAGGTATGGGAATAGAATATTCTCATTCAGATAAAGACACTGCAAAATCAATATTTGATAATATAAAATATGCAAAAGTAAATTATCTACCAAGATTTGTAGATAAAAATGGTGAAACAATACCTGCTACACAAGCTATAGGTTATGCTGTGGCAGTTAACTTGCCAAATAAGATTGGAAAATTTAAATTACCAAAAAATATTGAAGTATCGAGTTTTGGGCAAATCAAAAAAAGTGAAAATGGTACTAATTGGGGATATGGTGAAGCTGAAATTATCAAGAACTTTAGGAATAAATTTATTGGATGGAATGGTGCTTTAGTATCTAAACAACAAGGGGGAATTATTCCAAGAGTTCAACATAGATTTACAATGGGTGCTAGATTTTAAAATGAAAATTACAAAACAAAAAATATCTTATACCCTGGTTTTAGCAGGATTATTATTTTCTCTTAATTCATATAAAAATGCTACAAATCATAGAAAAGATTTAAACAGTTTGATAAATGCTAATCCTCTTTTAGAAGAAAAAAGTCAAGATTTAATACAAACAAAAGAAGGAAAAAATAATATTATTTGTGAACTTAGAGATGCATCAGAATATCCAAATAGTGGTAATCAAACAAATGTTGAAAAAGTAATAGATTTATACAGAAAATCTCCAACAATGATGGCAAAATATGATTCTCTTTCAAATAGATTAAATTATCTTGAATCAGATAGTATACTTATGAATTATGATAAAATAAAGCATTCTATATGGACAAGTGGAAATAGAGATTATATGGCCACTGGCTTAGGGGGGATATTAAGTTTAACTGGCGCTATTGGTTTTTTCAAGAATTTAAGGAGAGAGAGAAAAATTAAAGGGAGACAATCAATAAAATGAATGGGTTAGAAAATTTATCATTTACTGAAACCACTGCTTTAATGGTGGGAGGAATAATTGGGGGATGTGCTTTAATAAATATTTGTGGTCGAAATTTAATGAGATATCAAAATTTCCAAAATGCAAGAGAAAAATATGAAAAAGGGGAATTAGATTCTAAACCAAATTATTTTAATGTTTATAAAGTGTTAAAAGAATCAAGAGATTAACCCTACCCAACCAAATCATTAACTAACTTAGCCATTATTTTTAAAAATTCTTCAGCTTTTTCTTGCCAATCATCAATCTCAACACCTTTCAAATCAGTTATATGACCGTGAACAATTTTTTTATGTAAGAATAATAAATCTCTATACCATATAACATATTTCATTTTAAGTTTTCCAGTGTCTACAAAATTTTCTTTCAAATCAATAGATAAATGTTCTGGTGAAGAAGGCATAATATTAGCAGCTATTAAAGCGGCTTGTGCACAATCTACCATTGACCAAAACAAACCTTCAATACAATTTAATTCAGAAACCCTACTCCTTGTTATATGCATTGGAGCTCTTTGTAATAAATTATATATTGCCTCAGGAGAAGGTCTTATCTTTCCCCCAACAAGAAGATATTGTAAGGGCTCAAAAAATCCCCCAAAATCAATTAATGCTTTACCATCTCTTATAATATTCATAACAACAGGATCTCCTTTAATCAAATCTTCCCACCATGTACTTAACTTAATAGTATTAATATGTAATTCAGATTTGTAAGGACTATTTTTAACAATTTTTTCAAGTTCTGTCCTATACCAAGCTATTAATTCTTGATCCCATTTAACAGAAACATCATCTAATATTAAAATCAAATCAATATCAGAACCAGGTGAAGGGTTTTTCTTAGATACAGATCCAAATAATACAATTGATTTAATTAATTTATCAAATTTTTTATAAACTTTTGTTGCAAAATCCATGCCAATTTCAGATTCTGTCTTAAGGTTTAATGTTGGAAATTGTTTAACATCTTTTTTAGATAATTTCTTCTTACCTTTTTTATTTGATTTATGTTTGACAAATTTCTTTTTCATAGATTTCTTTCCAGAAACTTTTTTCTTTTTTACAAATTTTTTCTTCGCCATTTATTCCTCTTTTATGTTTATATATAAATTTTTTAGTTTATTAATGTTACTCCATGGGGGTTCCACCCATTCGACTTCCTTGAGCACCTTGTCTTTGCCCACCTAATTCTATTGGTAAATTTGAAAAACCTGCTCCAAAGGTTTCATAATTAATTTGCGGAAGCATTTGACCATATCCTCCAAAATATTCTTGATGGGCTCCTACAGCTTGATTCCAATAAGGTCCACTATCTGCAGCATACATTTGACTTCCTAATGCTTCAAAAGTAGAAGCCATTGGAGAAACTTTCATATGATTCCACCATGCACCTGTTTCAACAATTTTTCTAGCTTTCTCTCCTTTTTTTCCTAATTTCTCCATCATTTCCTTTAAAGGAACATTGCCCATCCCCATTGGTAATTCTGTATTTTCTGTCCCAAAATTATCAGACAAATGAACATGTTTCAAAAAAGGAGCAACCTTTTCTGTTTCTTTTATAACATCTTTTTCTGTAAACCCTGTTTTTCTTAATTGATTTATATGTCCCACATCCCATGTAACCCCTATCATTTGCTCTGCAATTTTTTCAGCTTTAGATTTACTAATTCCCTTCATATCCATCATCTTTTGAACAAAATTTTCTCTTGATCCTTCAACAACATTCTTTAAATCTTCTCCCCTAGAAAGAGCAAACATATTTGCAGGAGCATTTTCAACACTTATAATTGGAGATTTGTCACCATATTTTTCATAAGATTTAAGAGCCACATTTGCAAAAGTTTCTGAAGCTTTTCTCAATGCAAAACTATCTAATTTTTCTTGAACTTGGGGGGCAGGAATATTCTCTCTTAAACCTTGCATTAAAAATTGAACAGCATTAGATTGCTGTTTAGGATCATAAGGATTTCCACTTAGAAGATGTGCCTTAAAACCTTCTGAAATTTCATTTAATCTTTTTTTTACTATCCTTTCTTCTTCTTTTGTCCTC
>CAZQAV010000042.1:0-2135 GCA_964591395.1 Candidatus Woesearchaeota archaeon
TTATTTTAGAAAAGTTCATGAATTAAATGCAGATTATATTTTCATATTAGACAAACCAGTTGTGTCAAAAGAGTTTTTTGATGAAGTTGAAAAAATTAATCTCCCTGTTGTTTGGATAGATCACCATGATTTAAAACTAAAAATTCCCAAATTTGTTAATTATTATAATCCTTTTCTTAATAAAAAAAGTAAAAAAGATTTTTATAAAGGGCAAGTAATGGGAGAACCTGTAAGTTATATATGTTACAGGATTACCAATAAAAAAGAAGATATGTGGTTAGCTATTGTAGGGAGTATAGCAGATAGATATTATCCAGATATGTATCCTGAATTTATGAAAAAATATCCTGATTTAGGTATTGAAAGTGAAAATTCCTTTGATATTTTTTATAAATCTAAAATAGGTGAAATGGGAAATATGTTTAATTTTGCATTGAAAGATAGAATTACTAATGTGGTGAATATGTTGAGATTTCTTTTAAAAGTAAAATCTCCTTATGATGTTTTTGAAGAAACACCTAATAATTATCTTATGAGAAAAAGATATGAAGAAATAGATTCAAAATATCAAAAAATATTAGAAAAAGGAAAAAAAGTTGCTGAAAAATCTGATAAATTGTTATTTTTTAAATTTGGTGGAGATATGAGTATTTCTTGTGATATTTCCAATGGATTAGGATATTTACATAGAGATAAAATTGTTGTTGTAGCATATGATGCAGGATATAAGGCAAATATATCTATGAGGGGAGATAATGTTAGAGAAATTGTGTTAAAAGCAATTGATGGTTTAGAAAATGCGACAGGTGGGGGGCATAGAGACGCTGTTGGCGCAAGTATTAAAATGAAAGATTTAGATGAATTTAAGAAAAGAGTTGAAAAATTAATCACTAAAAAATAGCTACTTGTCGTCGAAACATATAAAAAGTGGTTTCTGTATATTTTAAGACTATGAAAATTAAGCTAAGTTCTAATTACAAAAGAAATTTTGTTAGCTTAGCTTGTACTATATACACAATTATCATATAACGCTCAATTTAGTTTCTTTTTTTTGTTAAATTAAGTTGAGCACGATTTCTCTTATTTTAATTTGAAAAAGAATACTAAATAAAATAATCTTTTTAAAAAAGATTAGACAAAACAAAAACCTTGCCATAATAAAAATGAAACAAGTAATGAAAGAAACAGAACAAACATTGGTAGAAATGGAACTAACTGTTTTAGTGAAAACAACTGAAAGGTTAGAAAAAGAGTTAGAGAAGTTAATAGAAGTTGCTAAGAAAAATTGATTATTGTTTTTTAGAATACTTAGTAGCTTTTACCTATGTAGACAATGTCTTTTGCTTGTTTAGAACAATTAAAGCATTTACCTTTTGCTTTTTCATTGAAAGGCATATTTAATGTCTTAGCACCATTTGTTTTATATTTGAAATCTTCTTCACATGATTTTGTTCTACACCAATTTGCTTTCCCAAATTTACCTTTTTTTATTGTTGTTTTGAGCTGATCTAATGTTTTTATATTAACAATATTTGATTTTAGATTTTTTTCAGCCCTATTAAAAAGATTTTTTTGAATTTCTTCAAGAAGTGATTTTACTTTTTTATTTAATTGAGATATTTTTACAACTTCTTTTTTAGGAATATCTCTTCTTACTATTACAACCTGGTTTTTTATAATGTCTTTTGGGCCTATTTCTATTCTTATAGGTATTCCTTTTAACTCCCATTCATGAAATTTCCAACCAGGACTGTAACCATCCCTATCATCTAAATGAACTTCATAAGATTTTAATTTTGATTTTAATTCTTTTGCTTTTTTCAGAATTTTTTTCTTATTTTCTCCTGTAAATATGGGTACTATAACAGCTTGTATGGGTGCAACTTTTGGAGGTAAAACAAGCCCATGATCATCTCCATGAATAGCTAACATTATTCCTATACTCCTTGTTGATAAGCCCCAAGAATTTTGCCAACCATATTGTTTTTTTTCTTTTTTGTCTTTAAAGGAAATATCAAAAACTTTTGCAAAATTTTGTCCTAAATTATGGGATGTAGCACCTTGTATAGCTTTTCCATTAGGAAATATTGTTTCAACACTTAAAGTATAATCTGCGCCTGCAAATTTTTCTTTTT
>CAZQAV010000042.1:2145-4009 GCA_964591395.1 Candidatus Woesearchaeota archaeon
CAGATTTTTTCCCTTTTAACACAGGTATAGCTAATAGGTCTTGGAATATTTCTTCATATACATTTAACATTTGTTTTGTATCTTTTTGAACTTCTGTTTCTGTGGCAAATACATTGTGTCCTTCTTGCCATAAAAATTCTCTTGTTCTTAAA
Organism: Candidatus Woesearchaeota archaeon; assembly: GCA_964591395.1. Classification (GTDB taxonomy): domain Archaea; phylum Nanobdellota; class Nanobdellia; order Pacearchaeales; family GW2011-AR1; genus CAZQAV01. The sequence goes on from CAZQAV010000042.1 coordinate 2,298, forward strand.
AATGGAACAGGATGTTTGAATTCCCATCTTATAACATTACACCATTGGTTTATTTTAAGAGGTAAATCTTTGTAACTTCTTATCCATTTTTTATATGAATCATACATTATTGTTTCAGAAGTTGGTCTTATTGCTAATTTTTCTTTTAATTTATTATCTCCTGCATGAGTTACCCAGGCTACTTCAGGTGAAAAACCTTCAACATGTTGAGATTCTTTTTTTAATAGTTTTTCAGGAATTAAAAGAGGGAAATATGCATTTTTAACACCCAATCTTTTTATTTTTTTATCAAAATATTTTTGTATTTGTTCCCATATATGGTAAGCATTTGGCCGAATTACCATTGAACCAGAGACATTACTATATTCAATTAAATCTGCTTTTTGAATAACTTGAGTATACCATTCACTAAAGTTTTCATCTTTCTTTACTGTTAATCCTTCTTGAGATTTTTTCTTTGTCATGTTTATTGATAGCTAAAATGTTTAATAAATGTTATGTCTTGAATACCCCTTCTGGTAAAACATTTTCTTTTAAAGTATCTAGTATAATATAAACATCATGTATTTTAACAAATTCGGGAAACTTTTCTCTAAATTTTATAATAAATTTTCTTAATTCTTCTGAGTTTTGAATAATTATTCCAACATCAATATCCCAATTCTCATTTCCAATATAATGATAGTGGTAAATTGTTTGTTTATCTTTTCTAAGAAATGCTTCAACTTCTTTTTCTCCAGTAATTAGTTTTATTTGAAGATTATACCAGGCATAGCCTAATTTTTTAATATCCACTGAAATAGTGTAATAAGAAATAATTCCTGATTTTTCTAAGTTTTTTATTCTATATTTTATTGCATTTGCAGTTAAATTTAGTTTTTTAGAAAGTTCACTATACTCTATTCTAGAATTTATCGAAAGTATCTTCAAGATTTTTAGGTCTATTTTATCTATTTTAATTTTTTCATTTTGATTTTCTTTTTTTCTATGTGTGCCAAATATTTTTTCCGGATAATATCCTCCTGAAATTAAGTTCCCTTCTATAGAAAAAATTGAAACATAATTTTTTACTTTTTCTTGAATTTCTTTTACAATTTGACCCATTTCTTTTCGATCTTTAGAGATTATATCAAAAACAACATTCCATTTTCCAATAACTGTACCAATATATGTAATATGATTATGTTTTATCAAATAATCAAGAAATTCTTTTTCTTTTGTGGGAGATATTCCTTTTAATTGAATAAAACAAGTATTTCTAAGGTATCCTATTTTTTCTTCATTAATTACTGCATGGAAATTAGTAATTATTCCCTTTGATTTTAATTGATTTATCCTATAGGTCACAACTTCTCTACTAAGTCCCACTTTTTTTGCAAGCCTGTTTAAAGGAATTCTTGAATTGATTACTAGTTCTCCTAGAATCTTTTTGTTTTTTAAGTCCATTTTACTATATAGTAAGTTTATATATTTAAGTTTTGCGTTATTGTGTAAAATAGGGTAGTATGTTTTATATTATTCTTATTTCTCTTATTATTACTTAAATTAGATTATAAATAAAATGCCTCCAAGCGGATTTAATCAAAAAGCAATAAATGGTTTACTAATTTTTATTAGAGAATGTTATGGTGATTTACTTCAAGAGATGAGGGATGGACAAGATAAACATGGTAGGAAAGTTACAGAAGGCCAAGCAATCCAAAAAGAATTAG
>CAZQAV010000043.1:0-4006 GCA_964591395.1 Candidatus Woesearchaeota archaeon
ATAAATTTTCCTAAATTTATCTTTGCTAGTTATTAAATTTCTATAAACATTTCTTCTATAGAAATCCTTTGTTGTTTTACCCCACCTAAATTGCTTTTTAAATAATATAATTAAATTATTTGGTTCCATATGTTCAACAGCATTATTTACCATGCCTTCTTTTTTAGAAAGTTTTCTAACTTCATAGGATGTAACAATATGGTCTTGGGCCCCACATATTTTTATATGTTTTTTAGGGATATTTTTCAAGGCTTTTAATAATAATGTTCTTTTGAAAAATCTAGGAAGTACAACATCTTCATCTAAATGCTTCTGAACTAACAATCTATCTGCATCATATAATGATGGAAGCCACTTTTTTCTGTTGTAAGCTCTTTCATAAAACCAAAGATAATCATAGGTTTTCATTTTTTTAACAGCTCTTTCAATAACAGTAGGTTCAAGTATTTGATCAGAATCAAGAAATAATACATATTTTCCTTTGCTAGCTTTAGCTCCCGCAATTCTAGCGTCTTAATGTTTGCCTTTAACCATAACTATCTTTCATTTGTATTTTTTAGGAATTTTTAATGTCTTATCTTTACTATAACTATCTGAAATTATTATCTCTGTTTTCTTATAACTTTGTTTTTTTGCAGCAGAAATACATTCTCCTAAACTTTTTTCAGAGTTATAAGTAGGAATTGTTATTGATACTAGTTCTTTCATTTTAATATAACTGTATTTAACTTATTTTTAAATGTTTTTAATGATAGTTCTTCAATTATTATTTTTTTTGGGCGTATTTTTAATTTTAAAAATTTATTTAATGAATTATTTATTTCGTCTATCATTAATCCCTCCCCATACCTTTCATTTATCCATAAAACTTGGGGAATTTTTTTAATTAGGTCTGTATATCCTCCTTTGTTGACTGCAATTAAAGGTTTTCCTGTTGCCAATATTTCAAAAGGAACAATTCCAAAATCTTCCATAAAAGGAATAAATATTCCTGCAAGACAATTTTGATATAATTTCAAAAGATTTTTATTAGAAATATCTGGTTTAAATTCAATATTTTTTGTTTTTTTTGCAAGCAATTGTATTTTCTCAAAATATTTTTTATAACCCCTCCCCCCTGCTAAAATTAATTTATATTCTGGATGTTTTTTTACAAATTTAGTCCAAGCTGAAATTAAAACATCCTGTCTTTTATCTGGACCAAATCTTGAAACATATAAAAAATAATTTCCTTTTTTTGGTTTTAATTTTTTAAATCTATTAAGATCTACAGGAACATAAACAACTCCAGATTCTTTCTTTTTTAACAAATCTTTATTTTTAGCTCTTTCAAGACCTAACTTTGAAATAAAAATAGCTCTATTTATTCTTTTCCAAGCTATTTTTTCTAAAAAACCGTAAATTTTTGTAGCCAAAAGATAAAAGCCTTTTGATAGAAAATTATGATGCCTATATTGTAAATTCCATTTTTTGATTTCATTGCAATTTGCTCTAAGGGGAGTATTAACATAAGCAAAAGTCTTATCTGGTTTATAATTTCTAAAAGTAATAAATTCCCCTACACCGGAGGAGTATATAAGAAAAAAATCATAATTTTCTAAATTAATTTTTGAGAATAAACTAAGTGGAAGAAATAAACTTCTTAAAATATAGGTTTTAGAGATTCTTTTAGCTATTTTTGGAGAAATAACTTTTATATTATATTTTTCAAATTCATCAAATGAATTTTTAGGATCATAAACCCAGGTATAAAGATCTATAATATAATTTTTATTTTTTAATATTCCCAATAAAGCTGTTTCAGCCCCCCCTTTACCTTTAATCCAAGGATAAAATAAAGCAAGCCTTTTCTTTATCATTTTATAAATTGTAAATTATCAAATTCAGCATATTCCCCAGAGGGTCTTAAAAACTCTTCTCTTATAAGAATATTTGAAGGATAATCTGCCTCCCATATTCTAATTGGGCCCCTAAAGCCATTATAATATACAAACTCATCTAAACCAGCCCCAAAAGAATTCATCTGGGCTACAATATAATCTGATTCACTATGGGCAAGAGATAATGAATTATAATTTCCAAAAGCATTTTCCAGAACATATAGTTGGCCAACTAAACTATTAAAAGTTCTTTCAGATAAGTAAATTAACCCCCCCATACCATCTACCTGCATTCCTTCTGAGGATTGAGTAACTTTTGGTATTAATCTTACTGCAGATTCTATTCCTGTTTCAAAATCAAGAATTTCCCCCCCATAATATACATATCGGACTGGTAAAGATATTTGGTCTTGATTATATACAAAAACAATTTGGGGTTGTTCTATTTGGACTTCTCCATCAGAAGAGAAAGATAACTGAATTAATATTGCACCAATAAAGGCATTATTAGCAGGAACAAATACTTGATTTCCTTCATGATTATAAATAATATCCTGATCATTTAGAAAGCCCCCACCATAAATTCTTAATATTCCTTTTTCATTTTCATATGTTTGCTGTTCATCCAATATTGTAACCGGGATTTGACCATATCTATCTGAACCATCCAGCCCACTTCCTATACTACTATATGCAGGGTATTTCCCCAGATCTGTGGGATCTATTAACAAATAAGAAATATCATGTGTTTTCATAAAACTTAATGCTGTTTCAGGATAAGGTGTTGTTAAAACATATCTCCCAACTAAATGATCCCAATATGAATTAAAGTGGCCCCCATCTGTAAGGGAAGGCCTATTTCCCCCTGTTTGAACCCAATAACCATAATCCCACCAATGTAAAAAGACACTTTCCTCTAAAGTATTATTTCTAACCCAATCCATTGCTTTTTGCCAATTAGGGTCATATGATGGAGATTGATATGTTGATTGAGCATCAACAGTCCTATAAAATCCCATAAATGTAGATAAAAGACCAATAATTAAAATAAGCAGTACTATTAAGGAAATCATTTTAACAAAATCATCTTTTGTTTTTTTTGCAAACTTTCCAATTTCAAATAAGGTTAAAGGCACTAAAAAGGCTACAAAAGGAACAATTGCAAAGAAAACTCTTATTGCAGATCTAACAGCGAGAAGCATAGGAATCATCCATACAGCAATAATAACCCACCTAGATTTTATGTCCCATTCAGATTTCCTATAAATATTTATTGAAGTTATAAGCAAAATTAAAAATGAAACAAGGAATAATGCTTTTGAAATAAAATTTTCTCCATTTAAAGCAGAACTTGCAGAAATTCTTGAAAATAAAATCCCAAAAACAAAAAAAGCAAAACTTCCCACAAACAAGGGCCTATATTTTTTAATTTGAATTCCTTTCGCTAATTTTGCTCCAACAATAAAACAACCTGCCAAAAAAGTATAGAAAATTAATTTAGATGTTTGCGCAATCCAGTCATTTAAATAAGGTTGTTTATTTTCTGCAACAGTTAAGGTGATCCTACTTGTACCAAAGGGGGATATAACCTTATTGAATAAACTAATAATTAAATCTAATGAGTTTCCTATAAAAATTTGATAGAGAAACAACCCCAATATAACTACTATCCCAAAGGAAATTATATCCTTATGATTTGAAAATTTTTTCAAAAAAGAACCATATTTAATTAAAAGATAATTTATTATAGAATATCCTAAAACAAAAAGAGTTAAAATTCCCGCAGAACCCAAAAAATACCCTTTGATAATATTAATAACCATATAATTAAAAAAAGGAGCACTAAATAATATTCCAAAAATCCAAGCAAAATAAAACAAAATATAATCTATAATTGGTTTTTCTTTTTTAGTCATCCAAATAATTAAGAAGGCTAAAGGCAAAATCATAAATAAAAATTTTGCTCCTCCCCCCCAAGCGGAAATTGCAAACATTGCAGCTATTCCAGAAACTAAACCAAACATAGAAGATTTCCAATAAGTAGTTTTTTTATTTTCTAAATATAATAATCCCAAACTAAATAATAATAATGCCAAGAAAAAACCAAACATACCTATAGATTCATG
>CAZQAV010000044.1:0-1096 GCA_964591395.1 Candidatus Woesearchaeota archaeon
GTTAATTTAGGAAATAATAATTTTACAGTCAATGGAACAACATTACATGTTGATGCAAATAATTCGCGAGTTGGAATTGGAACAACAGGACCAAACTCGACATTAGAAGTTATTAATGGAACAACACAGGGTGGGTTAATGGTTAGTTCTGATTCTCAAGGTGCAGGTGATTTGTTTTTAGTTGATGAAAGTGGAAATGTGGGAATAAATACAACAAGCCCTAATTATCCTTTAGAAGTTATAGGAGATGGTAGGTTTGAGGGAGACTTACGACTTTATGATGATGGTGGAAACCCAAGACTTTTATTAGGAGATAGTGGTGGAGCAGGACATTATGCTTCAATAAATTGGAATAGTGCAGGAGATTACTTGCACATAGGAACAAATACAGGTGGAGAAAGTACTTTAGTATTAGATGAAAGTGGTAATGTAGGTATTAACACCACAAATCCCGCGCAATTATTGGAGGTTTCAGGTGCAGGTAATCCTATGATAAAAGTTACTTCAACAAGTGCGGGTGCGGGTTCATTGTCATTAGATGGAACAACCAATGACCAATCTAGGATATTTTTTGAAGAAGATGATGTTCTAGAAGGTTCGCTTGTTTATGATCATCAAGATGATTCCTTTCAATTTAAAGGAACAGGTGGTAATACAGAGATGGGTAGATTTGATAGTACAGGAAAGTTAGGAATTGGAACAAGCAGTCCTTCAACTATGTTAGAATTAAATGAGACTGGGGCAGACTTACCAGAGCTAAGACTAAACCATATAGGGTCTGGAAATTGGGGTGGAAGATTATCTTTTTCAAGAGATGGAAGTGTTAAGAGATATATTTCAATAGATGATAATGATGCCCTTCATGTTGGTGGTAATGCTTTATTGGTTGTTGAAGGTGATGGAGATGTGGGAATTGGAACAACTAGTCCAGGACAATTATTAGAAGTTAATGGTAGTGGAGATACAAGAATAGAACTAGAGAGTATAAATGATTTAGTGACCCTAAATATGAAGGGTGTTAAAACAGGTTCAGATGGTGTATTTGCCGGTTTCACCTTCTTTAATAGTGGGGACAGTGTTGCAACAATACAAGCGC
>CAZQAV010000044.1:1106-3636 GCA_964591395.1 Candidatus Woesearchaeota archaeon
ATAGGGATTCTGCTGATGGAGATGGCGCTTTAACATTTTCAACAGAAATAGGTTCAACCCTTTCTGAGGCAATGAGGATTGATAGGAATGGTAATGTAGGAATTGGAACAACTAGTCCTGATAAGTTGTTAGTTGTTCAAGAGAATGGATCAAGTACAGATGATATATTGGCTTTAGCTGCTTTTGAGCATAGGACTACTGGAACTGCTGAGGATGGTATTGGCGCAAGAATATCTATTGGTGTTGAAAACGATGCTGGAGTTGGAAGATCTGGGCAAATACAGTATAGTTTAACAGATGTTTCAGCAGGGGCAGAAGATGGTTTATTTGAGTTTAGGGTGCATGATAATTCTGCGTATGATACTCGGTTAGCAATTGCAGGTTCTAATGTAGGAATTGGAACAACTAGTCCTGATTCAGAATTACATGTTTATAGTACAGGAGGACATACTCAATTAAAAATAGAATCTGCAACAGATAATGCTGAAATTCATTTGAATTCTTCTGCAGATGAATTTTCTCAAATTTTATTTCAATCTGCTGGAAGTAGTAAATATAATATCAGAAGACCTGCAAATTCAGATAATTTAGAATTTTATGATTATGGAACAGCTTCTGCTGCTATGACTCTGGAATATAATTCAGGTCAAGTTGGAATTGGAACAAGTAGTCCAACAGAAGAATTGCAAATCGATAGTATTGCTCCAGGTTTAACACTTAATGAAACAGATGGTACTTCAAATCAACGTGTTGCAAGAATGATAGTTACTGCAGATAGGTTTGGAATACAAAGTAGAAATGATGCTAATAATGGTGTTGGTGCTGGAGGGGAATTTTTCTCAGCAGATTTAAGTAATGGAAATGTGGGAATAAATACCACAAGTCCTACTCGTCCATTAGATATTGTTAATATTGGAACAGTGATGGGGGGTCTTGGAAGTACAGCTTATGGTATTGTTGAGATTCAAGATGTTCAAGGAGGTAAAGGATTGATATTGGGATATGATACAAATAATATGGGAGTTATTTCTTCTTCAAGTGCAAGTAGTGGATTAAGGTTTGTAACAAATGATGGTGGAACAAATTATGAGGCAATGAGAATTGATAGTTCTCAGAATGTAGGAATTGGAACAACAAGTCCAGATTCTTTTGTGAATATTGATAAATTTATAGATATTAATTCAACAACTCATGCGGGAATAGTTTTATCTGATACAGATGCTTCAGACTCAACAGAATTATGGAATGATGATGGGGTTTTTTATATTAGACCAGCTGGAAAAAGTAGTTTGATAATACAGGCAGATGGGAATGTAATAATGAATGAAGGAAACGTAGGAATTGGAACAACAGCCCCTGCAAGCGATTTGCATATTAATACTTCAAGTGGTTCAGCGACATTAAATATTGATGGAGAAGATGGAGCAATTTTGAGGATTAGAGCAGATAATAATAAAGATAGTACAGATGATGCAAAGATTGTATTTTATAATGATGGGGAAAGTGCAGCAGATGCAACCTGGGCAATTGGGCATGATGGTAGTGATAGTGAAAAATTTATGATTTCACAAGGGGAACAAGTAGATACTGCCCCTAAATTGGTAATAGATACTTCTGGTAATGTGGGGATTGGTGCTCTAAACCCTTCCACACTTCTTCAAGTAGGGAATGCCACAGGAAGTTTGCAAGAGTTCCAAATTCAGAATACTTCAACAGGGCTTATTTTAGATATGGAAAATAGTTCTGGAACAGCTATTATTAGATTTGATGGTCGTTCAGGAGAAAATAGTTGGATAAATACTGGGGGCAATGTAGGAATAGGATCAAGTAGTCCTGGTAGTGAATTACATGTAAATGGGAGTGGTACTCAAGATTTAACAGTACAATCAACAACAGGAAATTCTTATATAAGAATGGGAAGTGCAGATGGTTATTATAATTTTGCTATGTCTGTTCAAGATACAACAAATGCTTGGAAAGTATCAAGACTTGGTGCAGGGATTGATGCTGCAGGAGATTCAATTTCAAAAGATTTATTAACAATTCTTTATGGGGGCAATGTGGGGGTTGGAACAACTAATCCAGGGAGTTTATTAACAGTAGCACAAGTAGCTAAAACAAATGAAGTTAATTTATCAGATACTCTTTTTGTTAATTCTACTTCTGGAAATGTGGGGATTGGGACAGATAGTCCAACAGAAGCATTAACTCTTGGAAATGCAGGGAAACTTCAAATTAATTCAGCAGGAGATGATAAAAATATTCAAGTTTATCATAGTGATTCAAATGGTATTATTAGTACAAGTTCTGGTGGTTTATGGTTAGATCCAGATAATGAACAAGTGGCATTATATGATGGTAGTAATGATTTTAATTTAGAAATTTGGGCTGGTTCTACAGCGGCAGTTAATATAGATAGTAATGGAGACTCCTATTTTAATGGGGGTAATGTAGGAATTGGAACAGTTAGTCCTGCAAGAAAATTTGAGGTTTCAGATGAAGCTACTGGATTTGATCCAAGAATTGCAAT
>CAZQAV010000045.1:0-3498 GCA_964591395.1 Candidatus Woesearchaeota archaeon
CTACTTTTTTCTTCTTAGCTGGTTTCTTCTTAGCTTTCTTCTTTTTCTTTTTACCGCCTCTAGCCATTTTAGCTTCACACACATTTCCTTTTCCATCCACATAGTAAAGATATCCTGGCTTTCTCTTAACCACCTTTTTAGCAATAACTTTTCCCATATTTATCCTCCTTTTTAATTAGAATAATTTATTATAGAGAAACCTGTATTTAAATCTTTCTGGTATTGACGAGAATTTCAACTATTTTGTCATATCTTCCGTTGATGGGAATTTCTATTAATTTCTTATAAAATTTTTTAGGTTTAATATGAAATTGAAATGGTTTTTTTTTTTTTATTTCAATTATTTTGTCATTTTTATCAAACCAAATAGCCCAAAAAGGGAAAAAAACAAACCAAGAATGTATTGCTATATTTACCTCTTGCTTAAATTCAAAAATCAAAGCTTCAGCCATTTTCCGTCGAGAAAACATTAATCCAATAATTTTCCCAATTCCCCTACACTCTTTTAAAGATAAGCCTACCTTCTCTTGCTTGTAATTAAAATCAATTCTTTTATATTTCATCTTTACCATCTTTTATTTTCTTTAGTTCTCTATTTTTCTTATATCTTTTATTTATATTTTTCTCACATACATAATCATGGTGTTTAAAACCCCCTCCAAATGTTTTTGGTATATGCATTAATTCATGAATAATTATTTTTATTTGCTCTTCTCTATCTAATTTGTCAAAATTTTCAGCTAAAAATTCAATAGCATAAAATGCCTGGCGATGAAGAGCTTTTTGCATCAATTTTCCAAGAGCATGACACCTTGCTAAAGTATATTTTGATGAACTTCCATAGCCTCGAAGACATTTAACATGTTGTATTTGTATATGGGGAAATAATAATTCTACAATTTCTTCTGCAATAACCTGTAAATCAGGAGCATATTCATATCTCATGGTAAAACACAAAAACAAAACTATTTATATTATTTTAGTACCTTCATTATATGATAAAAAACATCAAAAAAAACATCTGGCAATTACATTTCACTAAATTTGGTTCATGCATTTATATCATAGAAATAAAAAATAAAACAATTATGATAGACACAGGTTCTTTATTAACAAAACCAGAATTAAAAAAAGATTTAAGGGATTTAAAAATAGATCCTAAAGAAATAGATATTGTTATTTTGACACATAATCATTGGGACCACACAGCAGGCATAAATCTATTTAAAAATGCAAAAGTTTATGGAAATAAAAAAGACTTCAAAAGAAAATCTATAATAGATATAGAAAAATTAAATATAGAAAAATTTAAAATAATTTTTACACCAGGCCATACTCCTGGATCAATATGTATCTTATACAAAGATGTTTTATTTTCAGGAGATACTATTTTTCATAATGGATATAGGGGCAGAACAGATTTACCAGGGGGAGATTATAAACAGATTAAAATATCATTAAAAAACATATCAAAAATAAAATATAAAACTCTTTTACCAGGGCATTTACTTTGAAAGTTTTTCTAAAAGCTCGCCAGTAACTTCTTCTATTTTTTTAGAACCATCAATTCTTATGGGATTATATTTTTTAATTATAGGTTCTACTTCTTGATAATGAATTTTCATTCTTTGCTTAAGTATTTCTTCTTTTTGATCAGATCTTTCATATAATTCTCCTCCACACTTATCACAAATACCTTCTTTTTTAGGAACAGGAGAAGTATGTATATTATACATCGCTGAACATTTTTTACATGTTCTTCTTCCAGACATTCTTTTAACAGCTTCATCATCTGAAATATATATGTCTATAAAATGATCTATTTTTATTATTTTCTCCATTTCTTCTGCTTGAACCAATGTTCTTGGAAAACCATCAAGAATAAATCCTTTTTTACAATCTTCTTTATCTATTCTTTCTTTAAGCATTTTAATCATAATATCGTCTGGAACAAAATTACCTTTATCAATATATGAACGAATTTCTTCACCTAATTCTCCAGTTGTTGCTCTTACCAAATCCCCTGTTGATAAGTGAGCTATTCCAAGCTTTTCAGCTATTATTTTTGCTTGTGTTCCTTTTCCACTTCCCGGTTTGCCAATAAATATTAAATTCATTTTATTTTATTCAAATATTTTTCTAAATTTTTATAATCTTTTTTTCTATCTAATAAACACACAAGAATAATATTAGAACTAACAATAACATAAACCAATCTTGTTTCTTTCCTATTTATAGAAAATCTTACCCTAAAAACTTTTGAGAATTTCTTAGAATGAATCCTTTTGTATCTATAAGGATTCTCTTTTATTAATTGTATTTTATCATAAATAATTTTCTTTGATTTTGGATCAAGAGATTCTATTTGTTTTTTAAAAAACTTAAGAGATTTTATAGAATAACTCATCCTAATAATGCCCTATTTAAATCTTCTTCAGAAACAAGATTTTCCCCAAGAGAATTTTCTATTAAAGAATCAATTAATTCTATTTCTTTTTCAGAAAAAACTTCATCAAATTCATTTTTTTCAAATATTTTTTCCCTCATACTTTCAGATATTAATTCTTGAATATTCCTATAACCATATTGCCGAGCATAATTTTCCGCGACTTTTAATAAATTACTTGATATTTTTAAATTAAGTTGTTTTGTTTCCATGATATCTTTAGATATCTTTAGATATTTATAAATCTTTTGATTTCTAATTATTTTGTAACAATCTCCAAAGCATCTCTATTTTTTAGTTCATATGCTTTTCCAACTATTTTTTTCGTCCTCGCATCAATAGCTTTAATAAAATTCTCTCCAAAATCAGTATGTAAATAATATGCAAAATCTAAAGCAGTACTTCCAGGAGGCAATAAAAAGCAATCAGGTAATATATTTCCTTTACTATCTGCTAACTTATTGGCACTTGCAGGGAATATTGAAATATATTCAAGTAAATCAAAAACAGATGCATTTAATATTTGTTGAACCCCTGTTCCATATTCAAATTTATCTAATACATTTTCTTTTATTTTTTGTAAAGCTCCTCGCTGTTTATCATTTAATTCTCCTTTAATTTTAAAATCCTTTTCACCAGGAATATAATCTATTAATTCAACTTTTGCAGCTTCCCTAAGAGCTAATTCAGAATCAGCAGAACAAGGTATAATCATTAGTTCTGGAAATTTCTCTTTTAACTTCTCATAATTTTCTTTTCCCTTAGGCATATCTATTTTATTTGCAGCTATTATCATTGGTTTGCTTTCTTTTCTTAATTCAGATGCAAATTTCATTAACTGATCATTTTTCCACATACTTGGCTTTTCAGTAAAACTTAATTTTAATAAAACAGCTTTAACATCTTCTTCTGTGACTTTTAATCCAGATAATTGTTTTGCTAATGCTTTTTTAATATCTTTATGTTCTTGTTGCACACTTCTTGAGAATTTTTCCCAACCTTTTTTTAGAATGTTTAAATACCACATATCTAATTCTAATTCTAGGAATCTT
>CAZQAV010000046.1:0-3492 GCA_964591395.1 Candidatus Woesearchaeota archaeon
TTTAGCCCGCCAATTTGGAGGAATAAACACAATAGAGTTTACACAATCGTTAGGGGCAAGGCGAGAAAGATAGTAGAATAAACGAAAATGACACATAATAACATTAACTTTGTAAAAAAATAATTTAAGGAAATAATAATGAAAGAAGGATACATAATTGACTATATATCAGGAGTTGAAATTAAAGGAACACCTGAAGAAATTGATGCGGTACAAGTTTTCTCAAAACAACTTGTGGAAGATTATAATTACCCTAAAACACATATGCAAACAAGACCGCAACACAGAGTTAAAGTTAGACCATCTGATGTCAAAAAAGAATATCCTGTTGATATTGCAATTTTTTCAACGGAAAAGAAAAATGAAGATGATGTTTTTATAATTGTTGAATGCAAAAAGAAAAATAGAAAAGATGGAAAAACTCAACTTCAAGATTATTTAAGATTTTCAAAAGCATATTTAGGTGTTTGGTTTAATGGGGAAGAACGCTTTTTTATTAGAAAAATAGAAAAAGATGGAAGAATTGAATTTGAAGAAATTCCTAATATTCCTAAATATGGTCAAAGACTTGAAGATATTGGGAAATTTAAAAGAAAGGACTTAAAACCTACACATAATTTAAAAGCAACTTTTAAAGCAATTCGTAATCATTTAGCAGCAAATACTGTTGGAGCAACAAGAGATGAAGTATTGGCACAACAACTCATAAATTTGATATTTTGTAAAATATATGATGAAAAATTTACTGCACCTGATGATATTGTTACTTTTAGAGCAGGTGTATCAGAAGACATAAAGGAAATAAAGCAACGTATTTTAGGTTTATTTGACAATGTTAAGCGTAAATATAAAGATGTTTTAGATAAAAATGATGACATAACACTTGATGATAAATCAATTGCATATGTTGTTGGAGAATTGCAACTCTATAGTTTAATTGATGCGGAGAGAGATGTAATTGCTGATGCTTTTGAAACATTCATAGGACACGCATTGAAAGGCGGTCAAGGTCAATTCTTTACTCCGAGAAATGTTGTAAAAATGATGGTTGATATTTTAAATCCAAATGAAGATGATACAATTATTGACCCTGCTTGTGGAAGTGGTGGATTTTTAATTGATGCTCTTAGACACGTTTGGAGAAAATTAGATAATGATGCAAAAAAATATAATTGGAGTAAAGGAGATTTAAAGGAAGAAAAAATTGCAGCTGCTATTAATAATATTCGTGGAATTGACAAAGATTATTTTCTGTCAAAAGTTGCAAAAGCATATATGACACTTATTGGTGATGGAAAAAGCGGAATTTTCTGTGAAGATAGTTTGGAAAAACCCAAAAATTGGAATTTAAAAACAAAGCAAAAAATTCATATTGGGGAATTTGATGTATTATTAACTAATCCGCCATTTGGTAGTAAAATACCTGTAACTGGTAAAGAGAAACTTCAACAATATGATTTAGCATACAAATGGAAAGCAGATAAAAAAACAGGAGAATTTGAAAAAGATAAAATTAAAGATAAAGAAGCACCGCAAATATTGTTTATTGAAAGAAGTTTACAACTATTAAAAGAAAGGGGCAGAATGGCAATTGTATTGCCTGATGGTGTCTATGGCAATAATCGATTAAGTTATATACGAAGTATGATTTTAGAAAAAGCAAGATTAGTTGCAGTAATTGATGTTCCAACAGAAACCTTTATGCCTAATACTTCAACTAAAACAAGTATTATGATTTTACAAAAACTTGTTTCTGAAAATATCCCTGATGATTATCCTGTATTTATGGCTGTTGCTGAAGAATGTGGACACGATAGACGTGGCAATATCTCTGAACACGATGATGTAAAAGATATTGCAACTCAATTTGAAAAATGGGCAAAAGAAAATAAATTTAAATTTTAGGACGATTATAATGGCTGTAAAAGTAACAAATACATATATTTCCAAAGTTAAAGCAAGTGATAGGTTTGAGCCAAGATACCATTTAGTTTTTAACAAATTCAATGATTTTGAAAAACACTCTAAAGATACGATTGTAAAATTAGGAGATAAACGCTTATTAAAAAAAATTACTGATGGAGAGCATGCAGGACAAATATTTGTTGAAAAAGGGATTAGATTTATTAAAAATTCATCAGTAAAAGATTTTAATATAAACTTATTAGATGGTTTCTATATCACAGAAGGAAAACACTCATCTCAAAAACGTTCTGCATTAAAAACAAATGATATTTTATTTACAACTGTTGGACATCTTGGTGCAACTGTTATTGTCCCTGATAATTTTGGAGAAGCAAATATTAATCAAAATGTTGTTAAGTTAGAAGTTGATAGCAGTTTTATTGACCCTTTTTATCTAACAGTATATTTAAATAGCAATGTAACTAAAAAACAAATTTCTGCTCTATTTACAGGCAATATTCATAATATACTTACTTATCCAAAGATTAAAAGTATAAAAGTATTAATTCCTTCTAAGAACTTTCAAAATTCAATTTCAAAGGAATATAAGATTGCTATTGAAAAACAGATAAAGGCATTTTCCTTAATTGAACAGGCAATTGATACATTTTATAAAGAGATAAAAATTGATTTCAATAAAATAGAAAATAAAAAACATTATTCTGTAAACCTGTCCGATTTTAAAAATTCAGATTTATGGACACCCAAATTTTCATTCCCAAAGTATGTAGAAACTTTAGTGAAAATAAAAGAAAAGTGGAAAACTATTTCACTTGGAAGTATTGCAACTATTAAAAAAGGAGATGAAGTTGGAAGTAAAAATTATAACAAATATTTAGTAAAGAGTGCGAATGATATTCCTTTTATTAGAACTTCTGACTTTGTGAATTATGAAATAGACCAATACCCAGATTATTTCATTCCAAAAGAGATTTATAAAGAATTAAAACAAGATATTAAAAATAAGGATGTTTTATTTTCAAAAGATGGTAAGGTCGGTATGACTGCAATGATTACTAAAGATGATAACATGATTGTATCTTCTGGGATTTCACGTATAAGAGTTAATAAAGATGCGGAAAAATATCATTTAACAAATGAATATCTATTTTTATTATTATCACTAAAAGAAACGGGTTATTACCCTGCTATGCGTAGAACTGTTGTAGCATCTACAATACCACACCTAAGAGAAGATAGATTGAGAGAATTTGAAATACCTGTTTTAGAAAAAAATACAATAGACACAATTACAAATTTGGTAGAACAAGCATTTGAATTGAAAAATGAAAAGAAAATAATAATTAAAAAATTGAGAGAAAAAGTAGATAAGTATTTTGAACAATAAAGCCCAGCCCCTAACAATGTATATAAAAAATTGCCGAAATAGTAGTAATATCAAGCATTATAGCCCGATTGAGCATTGTCGTAAATTGGAAAATAAGTGCTTCGAAATCGGCAACTTTTCATATACAAACCGTTGTGCGGCATACAAAAAAAGAGAACGGAAGTAGTAGAATGAAACGA
>CAZQAV010000047.1:0-3290 GCA_964591395.1 Candidatus Woesearchaeota archaeon
CTGGAAGTGCAGATAGAATGTTTATTGATCAAGGGGGGGCAGTTTGGATTTGGGATGGTTCTGCAACAGTAAATTATGCAACAGGGACAGGGGATCTTTTTGTTGAAGATTATTTAGAAGTAGATGATAGTATAAGATATATCGGAACTATTCAAGATGTTTCAGATGAAAGGCTGAAAAAAGATATACAAAAAAGTTCTTATGGATTAAATGAACTTTTAAATCTAACTCCAATTTCTTTCCATATGAATTTTGAAAATGATTCTGATAAAAAAAGTTTAGGTTTTACAGCACAAGATGTTATAACACAAATACCTGAATTAGTGACTTATGCTGAAGATGAAAATAAAACAATGAGTTTAGATTATATAGGGTTTGTTCCTGTTTTAACAAAAGCAATTCAAGAACAACAGGTCCAAATTGAGAAAGTAGATAATGAATTTAAAGATATAGATCAAAGATTAGATGAACTTGAGAATAAAGGATTTGACTTTATTGTAAATAGTGATGAGAAAAATGGAAGTGAAAATAACGAAAGTAATGAAAGTGTAAGTGGTAATGTTGATGATGATGAAGTTGAAGAACTTAAAGAAGAAAATGAAATGATGAAAATAGAATTATGTAAAAAAGATCCATCATATTCATGGTGTGAAGATTTAGATATTGTTGATGAAGGATCTGTTATAAAATTATTTAAATCTTTTGTAGGTTTATTTAATTGAATAGTTTAGAATAAAAAAGATTAAAAGTTATTATTTGTTGGTATTGTGATGAATAAATTAATATTTGTTTTTGTGTCTTTAAGTTTAATGTTAATTATATTACCAAATATAAGTGCAGATGTTATTTCTCTTAATGCAGGAGGAACTGGAAACATAATATTAAACCCAGATAAATTTCTTGAAGGTTTCTTTTTTGGGAGTTCTGGTGATGATTGTGTGCCTACAACATGTGTTGCAGAAGGTTATGCTTGCGGAACTATCTCAGATGGTTGTAGTGATACTTTAGATTGTGGCTCATGTGCGTCAGGTTCTACATGTACTTTAGGTTCATGTGTTGCAGATGGAGGTGGAGGAGCAGGTGGAGGGGGAACAACACCTGTATATGGAATAATTGTTGAACCAACATCATTTACAATTAATTTAGCTGTTAATACAAATAAAGAAGAAACAATAACAGTAACAAATACAGGTTCATCTTCTCAAGATATAACAATTAGTCAAACAGGTTTAGATAATAATTTAATTTTAGATACAACTACTTTTACATTAGATGCAGATGAATCAAAAGTTCTTGATGTTACTTTTGTAGCTACAAGTGAGACAGGTATTATAACAGGATCTATTACTATTGCAGGTAATGTGATTGGGGTGGCATTAAATGTTAGATCTGTTTTATTATTATTTGATTCTAACATTGTTGTATTAAATGATAATTATCAAGTACCTCAAAAACAAGATTTAGAGACACAAGTTACATTAATTCCTATGGGTGAAAAGCAAAGAATGGATATAACTTTAAACTACGAGATTAAAGATTATGATGGTAAAGTTTATTTAACAAAAAGTGAAACTTTGTTAATAGAAGAAGAAGTTGAATTTAATAGAAATTTTGATACAGGTTCTCTTCCTCTTGGTAAATATGTTATTGGGTTAGAATTAATATATCCAAATGGTGTTGCCCCTTCAAGTGCCCATTTTGAAGTTATTGAGCCCCTACCAACAAATGTATTTGCGATTTTAGTAATGTTCTTAATAATATTGATATTAATAATATTGATTGTAATTGTTTTATTATTGATAAAAAAGAAGAGAGATAAAGATAAAGCACAAGCAACACCAATAGTACAAATATAAGAAGATTTAAATATGGAGAATTCTTACATATCTTACAAGTAAGAATAAATAATTTAAAATGCTAAAAGAAATAAGAACTGTGAAAATAACAGAAAAAGGACAAATTGTTATCCCCAAAGTAATAAGGATATTAGCAGGTTTTAGGGAAGGATCTAAAATAGGTCTTGTAGCCCATAACAATAAAATAGAATTGATATCATTAAATCAATTAAGTGAAGAAATGTTCCCTGCTTTAGTTTCAGAGGAAGCTCTTGCAGAAACATGGGATACTCCTGAAGAGGATAAAATATGGAAAGATTTGTAAAAAAAGGAGATGTTGTTATTTTTAATTTTCCATTTTCAGATATAAATAGATCTAAGAAGAGACCAAGTTTAGTTGTTGCAAATCTTAAAGGAAATAATGTTATTCTTGCTCAGATAACAGGACAATATCGTCCAGACCCAGACATATTAGAATTAAAAACCACAGATTTTAGATTAGGAGGAATAAAAAGAAATAGTTTTATAAGATTATCTTTTTTATTTACAATCCATAAATCTAAAATAAATTATAAGGCTGGAGAAATAAAGAAAAAAAAGATAAAAGAAATTGAAAAAAAATTATGCAATATTTTTATAAGATGAGCAGTTGGTGTTATGGTTTAGTTAGGGAAAAAGAAAGATTAAGAGTTTGTGAAATATATTGGAAAAAAGAAAAACCACTTGGATATTTATATGTATTTAGAGATAATAAAACATTACTTCATTGGTGGGGGGTTATAAGAGATATTCTAATGATAATATCTGATTTATATTCACAAAAAAAGCATTACCATATTATTGATGAAAGTGAATTTAATCCTAAATAGTTTTATAAAACATAAGTTCTAATTGGTTTTATGTTATTAGGATTAGTAGGTAAACCTTCTGTTGGAAAAAGTACTTTTTTCAAAGCAGCAACTTTAGCAGAAGTTGAAATAGCATCTTATCCTTTTACAACAATTAAAGCTAATCATGGTGTAGGTTATGTTAAGGTAGATTGTCTTGATAAAGAATTTAAAACAAAATGCAATCCAAGTCATGGTTTTTGCATTGATTCAAATAGATTTGTTCCTGTTGATTTGATGGATGTGGCTGGTTTAGTTCCAGGAGCTAGTGAGGGAAAAGGTTTAGGGAACCAGTTTTTAGATGATCTAAGACAAGCAGATGTTTTTATACATATAATAGATACTTCTGGTAAATTAGATGAAAAAGGAAAACCAACAGAAGATCATGATGTTTCAAAAGATATAGAATTTCTTGAAGATGAATTAAATAAATGGTATTATAATATTTTAATGAAGGTATGGAAGAGTTTTGCAAGGAGAGTTGAAGTTGAAGATATAAGTTTTTCAGAAGCTGTGGCAAAACAATTTTCAGGATTGAAAGTTAAAGAGCATCAAGTTAAAGCTGTTT
>CAZQAV010000048.1:0-1052 GCA_964591395.1 Candidatus Woesearchaeota archaeon
AACATATTATTTCAAAAGGAAGATATTTGGCAAGCTTAAAGCTATGTGGTTCACAGATTATAAATGCAACAGAATTTTTTATTGTGCTAGCGTGTATATCTAACATAATGTCTGCTTTATCTAAATAAGGCATTATTTCTCTTGCTGTTCTTCCTTCTAAAGTATTTTTGATTTTGGGGGGTTGTTCTTTTAAAAAACATCTATTCAGATTATATTCAATACTTCTCTTATTTTGTTTGATTGCTTCAAGGTTTGAATATATAGAGGTCACTTTTCCAGCATTTATTTCCAATTGAGGTATAAGTTTATCTAAGACATCACAACCAAAAGATTCGTTTCCGTGGACTCCTGCCAGTATAAGAATGTTTTTTCCTGGATTTTTACCAATGTTTTCTATAATTTTTATATTAGTCATTTTTAGAATTATTTTTTCTTCAAAATAATATTCTTTTTTGTTTGTTTTTGCAATGTAATAACTTTTTCTTTTCCTGTTTTCATATTTTTAATTTTGAATTTCTTTTTTTGAACTTCCTTAGCACCTACAAAAATTGTTTTCTTTATATTATATGAATTAGCATATTCCAAAGCTTTTGAAGGTTTTCCGTAGAAGAGAGTTGTGTTCATACCTTGATTTCTAAGTTGTTGAGCTATTTTAATTGCTTGTTGATCTTGATCTAAAGATACAACTAAAACTTTTTCAATATTGGGTATAACTTTTGAAACAACTTGTAATCTTTCAACACTGCATGAAATTCCTGTTGATTGAATATTATTTACCAGATAGCTTCCACCTGCGCAAATTGTTTCTTTTATATTTGATTTTATTTCCCAAACATTTCCATTGTAATAAGATAAACCTCTGACTAAGAAAGGTGCAAAAACAATATTTATGCCATAATATTTACAGTATTTCTTCAATTCTTGGATTTCAGAATATGCTTTATATTTTTTAAAATATGAAATAGGTTGATTAAACACATTTAAAACTTTTTCAGCACCTAATTTTTTTAAGTTTTCTTTAACTTCTTTTTTTGGAAGTTTGTCTAATTTAT
>CAZQAV010000048.1:1062-3189 GCA_964591395.1 Candidatus Woesearchaeota archaeon
TCTACCATACAAAATCGTGTGGTAAACTCTTTGTTTTGCTTAACTTCTGCAATTGGAAGTTTGTCTAATTTATCAATTTCTCTTAATACAGATTCTTTATTTTTTATTTTAAATTCATCAAGTATTTCATCTAATAGTTTTCTATTATTTACATAAAGAACTGATTTAACTTTTAATTTAGTTAAGATTTCTTTTATTATAACTAAAATTTCAGCTTCGTTTTTTATATTGGAGCCAATTATATCTATATCACATTGAGTAAATTGTCTTAATCTATTTCCTTGAACAGGTTCATCTCTGAAAACAGGACCTATTTGAAATCTTTTATATGGGAGTTTTTTATTTTTAGCTAATCTTTTTAATTGAAATGTAAATTCATATCTAAGAGCTAATTTTCTTTTACCTTTATCTGTTAATTTAAATATATCAGATACAGCTTCGTCTTGTAAGTTAGTTCCTTTTACAAATTCTTCATATTCTATTAATGGTGTTTCAATTTCTTCAAAATTATATTTTTCAAATGTCTTTGATATAATTTCTTTTATGGTTTTTCTTTGTTCTGCTTCTTTTCCTGTAAAGTCTTTGAATCCTTTCACATTTTCTGTTTTCATTTTATTTTGTTTAGTTGTTTATTTAATTGATCAACTTTTTTCATGATAACTTTAATATCTTTTTTAACAAGCTCTGAATAACTTTTTCCTTTTTCTACATCTTTAATATTCCATTTAATTATTTTTAAGGTAGGTTTTAAATAAAATTTATCATTAAACATTATTTTAGGGATATCATTTGCAACAATTATGATATAATCTTGTTTTTTTATTAAACTAGAAGTTAACATTCTTCGAGAACCTTTGATATTTATTCCAAATTTTTTAGCAGTTTTTCTTTGAAAAGCCACAATTTCTTTTTGTTTTTTAACTAACTTGTCTGCATTGATAAAACCTGCTCCGCGAGCTTTAATGTTTTTGTTCTTGTTTATTTTATTGAAGTAAGCTTTAGCTACCCGACTTCTAAAAAAATTGTGTTTGCATATGAATAAGATGTTTGTTTGTTTTGTCATTTTAAGCTAATTTTTTAACATTATTTACTTTAATTACTATTGCCCCCTTACAAGGTTCATCTTTGTTTTCGGGAATTGATTTAATTAAATCAAACCAAGAACCGTTTTCATAATATTCTGCCTTTCCTTTAATTTGATAACCTTCCCAATCTTTATTCCAAGTAGCTAAACTTATATTTGGATTTCTTTTTATATTTTCTAATGTTGTTCCCATATAATTATTGGTAATAATAATTTGATTATTTTTTACTTTTACAAAAGCTACAGCAATGACATATGGGTTTCCTTTAGAATCTAATGTTGCAAAAGCTACAGGGTTTTCTTCTATTATTTTTTTTATTTCCTCTTTTATCATTTTAAAAAGGGTGGAAGGAGAGGATCGAACTCTCTTCTTGCGGACCACAACCACACGTACTACCAATATACTACATCCACCATTATATATATTTAGTTCAGGAAAATATGGTATAAAAAAGTTATTATAAGACAAGCTAGAAAAATTATTCTTTGACTGAATGATGGGGAAAACCCCAAAGTTTACTTGTCATAAAATTAACTAGAATATGTGGTTTTTAAAGTTTACTAATAAAAGAATTTAATTATGAAACAAATTCAACAAGTACTGCCTTGTATGTATATTCAAAAGAATTAGAGCATAATTGCTCATTACCTGAATCATCTTTAAAGTAGGGAACTACTTTAATTTTAGTACTATTTGGTATGTTTATTCCATCTAAGGTTGCATTTGTTTTTACTTCTAATGGGCCTAAGGAAAGATAAAATTCAACCTCATCATTAGAGGTCCCTGTTTCATTTGTAAATATAATTTTTGCTCCATCTATTGCTTCCCCACCTGTTCCTCTTTCTAATGTTACAGCACATTGAATTAAGGGTTCTGCTTCTACACCCCAATCATCATGCGCATTAGAACAATCAACTTTTGTAGCTTGCAGATTAACCTCCCTACATTTTGAAGCTAATTCTACTTGATCTGCACCACTTTGTAGAAGATTATTTACAACCACCCATACAACACCAACAGCTACTAAAACTAAAAGAACAAT
>CAZQAV010000049.1:0-3154 GCA_964591395.1 Candidatus Woesearchaeota archaeon
GGTAAATTACCTAGCTCAAATAATTTAATAGGATAAGCTATTCGAACTCTTTTATCTCTTTTATTAATATAATATACTTTTGGAGCAAGTTGTTTTGCTATTCTTGGTTTCATTGTACTAACTTCTGTCCATGTACCTATTGAACTTTCACCTGCAACCATTTCAGCTGCTTTTCTAAGAGTATATCCTTTAGCAGGTGTTATTTTATATTGACAAATAACATCTGTTTTTTTTGGTTTGTATTTTAAATTTATAAATCCAGTATATGCTTTTACCATTTTATTTTTGAGGTAGCAGACCCACTTAAGGAATATCCTCCCTCTTTTTCATCTTTAACAACATAACCTTGTTTTTCAATCTTTCCCCTAATTCTATCAGCCCCTTTCCAATCTTTTTTCTTTCTTAATTTTTCACGATCATCTGCAAGTTTTTTAATTGTAGGGGGCACATCTGATTTTAATAAATCTAATCCAAAAACTTTATCCATTTCTTTTAAAGTTTTTATTTTACCTTCTGCTTTCGAGTCTCTTATCAAACCCCATAAAACCTGCAAAGCATTTGGCATATCAAAATCATCATTAATAACTTTTTCAAACTCTTTCAAATATTTCTTATTTAATTTCTTATCATCTTTTATAGAAACTATATTTTCTTTTAATCTATTATAAGTATTTTGAGCAGATTTTAAATTACTCATTGAAAAATTT
The DNA here is from genome assembly GCA_964591395.1 of Candidatus Woesearchaeota archaeon. Classification (GTDB taxonomy): domain Archaea; phylum Nanobdellota; class Nanobdellia; order Pacearchaeales; family GW2011-AR1; genus CAZQAV01. The sequence continues at coordinate 708 of CAZQAV010000049.1, forward strand.
AAAGGTTTTCTATATGAAGTTGTTAATGTTAAATATCTAAATATCAATGGATCAAAACCTTTTTTTTCAATTTCAGATATAGTGTATAATCCACCTTTACTTTTGCTTACTTTTTCTCCCTTAAATAATAACCATGCAAAATGGACCCAATATTTTACCCAAGGTTTTTTGTCAAAAGCTGTTTCACTTTGAGCTATTTCATTTGTATGATGGATAGGTATATGTTCTTGCCCCCCAGTATGAATATCAAATTGTTTACCAAGATATTTTGAAGACATAGCACTACATTCTAAATGCCAGCCAGGATAACCCATTCCCCAAGGAGATTTCCATTCTTGTTGTCTCACCCCTGGTTTTTCTGAAAATTTCCATAATGCAAAATCAGTATTATTTTTCTTTTCACCAACTTTAATTCTTTTACCTGCTTTAAGATTTTTAAAATTAGCTTTCAAAAGTTTACCATAATCTTTTAATTTGGAAGTATCAAAATATATTCCATCAGAAGTTTTGTAAGTACATCCTTTTTTCTCAAGAACTTTAATAAGATCAATTTGTTCTTTAATATGCTTTGTAGCCCAGGCCCAAACATCTGGTTCAAGAATATTTAATTTCTTAAAATCATCTTTAAACAATTTAAAATAATAATTTGATATTTGCTTAGCTGTTTTACCTTCTTTTTTAGCAGCTCTTTCTATTTTATCTTCACCAGTATCTGAATCACTTGTAAGATGTCCAACATCGGTCACATTAATAACATGTTTAACTTTAAACTTATTATACAGAAAAACCCTTTTGATTATATCATTTGAAATATATGTTCTAAGATTCCCAATATGCTGATTCCAATAAACAGTAGGACCACAAGAATACATTCCAACCTTTCCCTTATGTAGGGGTTTAAATGTCTCTTTTTTTCTTGATAAAGTATTATATAACTTCATAAATATTATAAGAAATTCAGATTTAAAAAACTAAGTAAAATTATTTGATCTCTAAATCAACTGTTATAGTGGGAAGGTAAGCTTGACCATCTTTTTGAATATTTAAATTATACCTTATATGGCATAATGGGGTAGACTCAGGTATAAAATAATTAACATGTATCGGTTCTATTAAGATATCTCCTGAAGGGATTATTATATCATCATTATTAGTTTTTCCAAGATCTATTAAACTTTCTGCATAAGCTAAATCAACTTGACAATTTGAACTAACTTCACTAGCAGAAACAACGTATGAAAATATTCCCCTATTTTCTATACCTGCTTCCATTATTGTGTTTCTTATTGAAAAAGCAAATCCCCCAAATTCCCCCTTTTTAACAGAAATGGTTCTATCTGCAGGATACATAACTACTTTTTTAGTATTATCTTCTGAAAATAATTTTGTAATTTCACTCTTTACAGCTTCATCAATAGCATCTATATTTTCTGTAGAACTGCTAAAAATTGTTCTAACTAATACTAAACCCAATATAAGAACAGTCATAAGAAGAACAATTGTAACTATTGTTCCTACACTCATCTCCATAGCAGCTTTTTTGTTCACCATCTTTTAATATGTTAATTAGTCAAAACTTGTTTATAAATATTATGGGAAAGTAAACTTTAATTTAATATCCCTTTTGGGCAACAAGAAGTTTGAATGCCATAACAAGAAGAAAGTTTACATCCTTCTGGGCATTTTGAGATATTGTATCCCCTATCTTCATCAAATTCCAAGATTAATTCAGAATTAATACAAAATTCTTTCTGAGATTCTTTTATAAATAAATTAATAACCAATATAGCTAAAACAAGAATAATTAATAAAATTATTATTTTTATCTTTTTATTCATTTTTTAAAATGGGGATACTGGGAGTCGAACCCAGCACACCATGAGCTTCAGTCATGTGCTCTCCCGCTGAGCTATATCCCCATAAAATTCATAAGTTGAAGTGTTTTTTAAAGCTTGTTAATATGCTTTGCATCATATTATTTGAAATATATAAATGGTTATAAAGAAAAAATAGGTAGTTGACGTATGATTAAAGGATCAAAAAGAATTTATTCCAACAATCTAAATAGAGATTTATCTGAAAGGCAATTTAGAAGAGTTTCTTATGAAAAAATGGTTAGGACAATAAGGTTCTTGGAATCTAAGGGATTAGTAATAGATACTTATAATCGCGCAAGAGTTTCTGTTGAATTATTTGGAACCCATGAATCACATACAGAACTTAATGGAGATCAAAAATATCCTGAAAAATTACCCGGTAGAGATTATTTATATAAAGATGCTGTTTATCAAGTTAGAAATTTAACTGTTTGTGGGCATTCTGCAATGGTTGAAACAACCAATCCAGATAAAAGGGATAGTGAAGATAATCTAAATATTGAAACACAAGCTGAAACAGCTGAAACATTAGAAAATTCATTAAAAGATCTCCCATTACCTTTTTGGAAA
>CAZQAV010000050.1:0-3117 GCA_964591395.1 Candidatus Woesearchaeota archaeon
GAAAAAGTTCAAGATATTATTGTTCAATATTATAAGCAACCCAAAGAAGTTCTGAAAAAATTTGGGATTGAATGATTCTAAAAGATATTCTTTAATATCATAATAGTTAAAAAGGGTTTTAATCGTTGATATTTATGATTAAAGATATATCAAGAAGAAGTTTTATTAAATGGGCTGGGGCATCATTAGCTTTTCCTTTGACAATGCTTTCTGCAAGTTCTTCTTCCGGAAATCAAAAAGAAACAGCTGGTCAATGTTTAGATAGATTAATGATAGAAAATAAATCATTAATAGAAAACTTTGAAGTTGGTGGCTCTGATAAAATAACATATAAGTTAAGAGCATATGAAAAACCTGCAGGTAAAATTAGAATAGATCAGTATGGATTTATAAATCTTGATATTAAAGTTCAATATCCTTTTGGACATGATTCAATAAGAAAAAATACTAGGCTTGATCTTAGGTACCATCAAAATATAAATGCTGAATTTTATGATAAACAAGACCTTCATATACAAACAGAAGGTGGACAAGAGTTTAGATATAAAAAAGTTGGAGATTTATGGGAATTTGGGTTATATAGGGGTGATGATTTTGGGGCTAAGAATTTGGCAAAATTAAAAACAAAATTAAGTGGGAAACCCCTAAATCATCTTGTTAATGAAATGATTAATGGGGTTAAAATAGAGTATGTTAATAGTTTCTTTTTTGGATTGGATTATGAAGGTCATATTCCCCAACAGGAATTAGGAAATGGTTTAGGTCGTGTAGATGTTGATATGAAAAATTTTTGGTTGCATGAAAATGGCAGAAGAAAAAGTTTAGATGAAGATCCAGATGTGGTTATAGGAGATATTTCTCTTTTATTAAAAAATAATTTGCCTATTATCGGGGCAATAGGTGTAAGACCTAAAAAAGATTGGGTTAATCCTGACTTTTTAGAACATTTGGGTTTAGACAGAGAGTTAACTAGACAGAATCTTAAAACAACTAATTTAGAACTAATTCTTGACAATTCTTAATTTCTCCTTAACCACAATGTTTAAATAGTATAGACTATAGCCTATAATATGAAAGAGGAAATACTTGATCTAGGTGTAGCTAAAATTAAACTTAAATCGAAGGAAGAAAAAAAAATTGTTATTATTGGTGGTTGCCCTTTTTGTGATAAAAAAGTTAAAGGTTCAACACGTTCTCAAGTAGAATGGAATCTTTCTTTACATATAAAACAAAAACATAAAAAAGATAAAAATGCTAAAATATTATTAAAACAACTTGAAAAACAAATGGGATTGGAAAAATGGTGAAAAAAGAGGATATTCCTTTATTACATCAATTAATTGAAACATTAGAAGAAACAGTTAATGGGTTGGAGGGATATTATAAAGATAAGGATTTCGAGAATTTTAATCAATCAAAAAAATTCATGCTTGAGATACAAAAGAAAATCACTAAAATGTTAAAATGACAAAAGAAAATATAAAAAGTATCAAAGAAAATCTTGGCCAAGGAAAAGATAGTGTAGCTGAGATGCAAAATCTTATGAATCAATATAAGAAAGCTGAAACAGCTCAAGAAAGAGCTATGATAAAAAACCAAATAGATTCTTTAAAAGGTTCTCTACAAAAATCTACTAAAGTAGTATCTCGAAATTTAGATAAAGTTTCAATAGCAAGACCTTTAGCCACTTCAACAATTCAACAACCTGTTAAAGAAATTATCCAAGGACAAACCCCCCCCACAGAACTTCCAAAAATGAAAATTGGAAAAGAATCAAAAGAATTAGATCCCCTTGAAAGGGAAACTTTAAAGAAATTGATGAAAAAAGATAAGAAAAAAGTTGTTCAAAAACAAAGAAAAGCAAGTTCATATGTAAAATTTGCAAATAAATTATTTTCAAAAAAAGCAAATAAATTAGAAGGGGCAAAAATATTTAGAGATTTAGAAAGGAATATTGTTAGGGCTAAACTTTCTTTTATACCTTCAAGTTATATTTCTGTTATATTCTTTACAACCCTTGTTTCTTTTTTTATAGCTTTATTTTTATTTTTATTTTTCTTGTTTTTTAATATAGAAGTTACCTTGCCAATTATTACAAGAGTTACAGAAAATATTGCTATTCGATTTTTGAAGGTAGTATGGATTTTAATTGGTTTACCTATTGCAACTTTTTTAATGATGTATATGTACCCTTCTATGGAAGAAAAAGCAATGGGAGGGAAAATTAATACAGAACTTCCTTTTGCAACAATTCATATGTCTGCTATATCTGGTTCTATGATTGATCCAAGTAAAATATTTAGTATTATTGTAGCCACAAAAGAATATCCTTATTTAGAAAAAGAATTTAAAAAATTAATCGCTGAAATAGATATATATGGTTATGATCTTGTTACTGCTTTGAAAAATATTGCATATAATAGTTCAAATAAAAAATTATCTGAATTGTTAACAGGGCTTGCCACAACAATTAACTCTGGGGGAAGTTTACCTGAATTTTTTGATAAGAGGGCTCAAACATTATTATTTGATTATAAACTTGAAAGAGAAAAATATGCAAAGGCTGCAGAAACAATGATGGATGTTTATATTAGTGTTGTTATTGCTGCACCTATGATATTTATGTTGTTATTAATGATGATGAGGATAAGTGGGCTTGGACTTGCATTAGCAACATCTACTATTACCCTTATGACTATTTTGGGGGTAGTTGTTATTAATATTATATTTTTAACTTTTTTACATTTAAAACAACCTTCATAAAATGGAACTTGAAAAAAAACATATTGTCGGAATGATTTTATCAGCTATTATAGTGATAAGTTGTCTTTTTCTTATAGGAACAAAATTTGCTATTTTTATTGTTGGTATTGGTGTTTTAGTTGGGGCTGCCCCTGTTGTATATACTGTTGTAGCTGAATCTAAAAGAGAAGCTGAAAAAGAAAGTATGTTTTTAGAATTTGCAAGAAATTTGGTTGAAAGTGTTAAAGCTGGAACTCCAATAAGTAAAGGGATATTAAATGTTAAAGATAAACATTATGGTGCTTTAAGCCCCCATGTTAAAAAATTATCCAACCAAATTTCATTAGGAATACCTTTGAATACAGCCCTACAAAT
>CAZQAV010000051.1:0-2995 GCA_964591395.1 Candidatus Woesearchaeota archaeon
GAAGTGCTATCCATGTTGAATATGAAACTGCTCAACAAAACCCAAAAGTAAAAAAGTTATCTGAAAACACATCAAATCCAACCATTAGTTTCAATGTAACGCAAGAAGGTAACCTTTTAATCCTGCGAAAAGGGACACTAACTGTCGACGAAGAGACATTTACTGACTATGAATACCCTGCTTTCTCTAAAGTTACGGCTGACAATCCTTCTGGCAGTAAAACAATCTCAGTTGTTGATAACTTTTTCCCATTCTGCACTAGCGCTATGTTTGCTGTACTATCTTTTGTAAGCCAACAAGCTGAAGTACCCGAACCTAGATTGATTTGTTTTGATCCTTTAACTCGCACTGAAACTACCGAAGAAGAATTGGGGACAAAAATACCCATTATTCTTGTACATGGTCATAATGAAAAGGAACACAAGAATGAGGTGGGAGAGCAGATCCCTTGGCATTCAATATACAAGGAAGAAGTCTGGGAAACCTTTTATAATGAAATAAACAGTACGTCTTTAGATAAATTACAAAACAATTTTCAACTATATGAATTCATCTATCCAACTTATATAAGTGTTTCGGAAAGTGGACAAGCTTTGGCACAGGCAATAGAAAACAGTGCAGTATTGAGCAATTTTACAAACCTTTTTATAGTTGCTCACAGCATGGGTGGTCTTGTTGCACGCCAAGCTTTAGTTCAAGGTGCTGGGGGAAAAGTACAGAAATTAATTACTCTGGGAACTTCTCATCATGGCTCAATACTTGCAAGTTTTAAGTACTATATGGACTGGATTAATCTGCCGACATTAACGGATCCTGATCTAGCTATATTCCTATTAACTTTCTATAGTACTTTCGGCATTGCTGACACAGATGGTTTTAGAGATCTTTGTTGGGATAATTTCGATGGAGCGATTAGTGGGTCTATCGAAAATCTTGGAATGGAAGTAAACAACACTTTATATAGCTTTAATAATAACACTGACTATGATAATAAATTGATATCATTTGTTGGAATATACGAACCGAATATTACTGAAATACTCAGTGAATGTGGGCTTGGTTCAACTCTTTTACGTTATCCATATTTCTACAACCTATGGCAAGGGAAATCTTATGAAAGTGATGGCGCGGTTCCAATTGAAAGTGCAAGATTCAATGACCACTCCGTAAATTTACAGGAATATCAAAATCATAGTCATGAGGATCTATTCGAGGATGAGACTGTAATAGGTCAAGTTTTGGAGTATATTAATCAATTCGCTGTAAGTAACAACATTGTATCTATTCCGGATAGTGATTTAGAAGGATTATTTAGAGAAGCTATCAACAAACCAACTGGGCCAATTTATCAAACGGATCTTTTAGAATTGACATCACTCTCATCATATGGGAAATCCATATCTATTGCTAATCTTTCTGGTATTGAATACTGCACAAATCTGATTAGTTTAAGTTTACAGACTCAGCAAATTACTGATATTAGTGTTTTATCGAGTCTCAGTAATTTGGAGAAATTGTATCTTGAAGAAAACATTATTAGCAATATCAGTGCTCTGTCAAACTTAAATAAGTTAGATACTTTATATTTGAGCAATAACAACATAAACAATATTAGCGCATTGGTAAATCTCACTAGTTTAAAGATTCTAGAGCTAGACACCAACCAAATCACTGATTTTAGCGTTATATCTAATCTCTCAAACTTAACTAGGTTAAGTTTAGAGGGGATGAATCTTAACGATTTAAGCTTTTTATCAAGTCTAGATAATCTGGAAGATCTTTTTCTTAAAAATAATAATGTCAATAATATAAATTCACTGTCTAGCTTAACAAATCTAACTCGTTTAGAGTTGGAAGATAACCATATCAACAATATTAATCCGCTATCCGGTCTTACTAATATGGAACGATTAATACTGTGTGAAAATGAAATTAGTAATTTAGAACCACTAGTAGAAAACAATGGTATAAATGATGGTGATGTAGTAAGAGTAACTGATAATCCAATAAGTTGCACATCCTACAATGAACATATTCCTATATTAGAAAGCCGCGGTGTTAATATATACATCAGCAACATTCCCCCAACAATTTCAATAACCGGAGGTCCTACTGGAACTACCAATGACAATACTCCAACTTTCACTTATGAGGGGTATGACTGTGACGGCACCATTGATGGATATTATGTAGAAATCGATGACTCTACTCCTGACATTTGGAAAAATGAGACTAGTTATACATCAAGTACACTTGATGATGGTCCTCATACATTCTATGTGCAGTCAAAAGATAATGATAGTGATCGCTCTGATATTATCTCACAAAGTTTCACAGTTGATACAAGTGGAAATGAACCTCCTACAGTAACCATCACAGGTGGTCCAACAGGCACAACAGATGATCCAACTCCAACTTTTACTTATGAAGGTGACGATACTGACGGCAATGTCGTGGGATATTATGTTGATATAGATGATGATACACCTGACATTTGGACAACTGAAACAAGCTATACTTCGCCGAGCGCTTTAGATGAAGGCCTTCATACATTCTATGTTCAGTCGAAGGATGATGGTGGTGCTCGCTCTAGTGTTGAATCAAGAAGTTTCACAGTAGGCACGAGTCCAGATCCAGGTACAATTATTTCTTCTTTTGATTCACCAGACTGGAATCCATCAGGCTTAACCTGGGATGGAAACTACCTTTGGAATTCTGATCGGTATTCAAATAAGATATACAAGCTCAATCCTAACACTGGTGCTGTTATTTCTTTGACGGACCAGCACCAGGTGGGAGAGCAGAAGGCTTGGCTTGGGATGGAAATTATTTATTGTGCGCAGATTGTGTAACAGATAAGATATACAAGCTCAATCCTAACACTGGTGCTGTTATTTCTTCTTTCGACTCACCTGGTACTGAACCAAGTAGCTTTCCAATGGGCTTGGCTTGGGATGGAAATTATTTATTGTGCGCAGATTGTGTAACAGATAAG
>CAZQAV010000052.1:0-2923 GCA_964591395.1 Candidatus Woesearchaeota archaeon
TCGGGGAGTTTCAGACCTGTTTCAAAACTTTTACCGGACACTAGTGATCTAATATATCTAAAAGGGTATTATTTTTATACTCCAAATCTTTAACTTTACTAATATTTTTTAAATGATAGATTCCATTTGGATTTATAGATATAATCTCACCATCAACAACATCAAATCCTATCGAATTTTTTGGGAATGGCATATGATCTATTTCAAATCCCAAACTATAATTACCAACTTTATCAATACATTTTTTAATAGGATTCAGATATTCATTGAAAATACTATAATTTGATTCTTTTTCTGTCTTGATCATTGTTTTTAATCTTTTTAATTCAGCATTAAAAATTTTATATTCAAAAGAACTCAAGCTGATAACATTCCAAGAACTATCACTACTATTATACTTGTACCATTTAGCTAAATCCTTTACAGTACTTCCCCAAAACCGCTCCTCATCCATAAGCAAACCCAATGAATCATTTGGAACTAAATACGTGAAGATTTCATTGTCCTTCTCAATAATTTCAAATATATGTGAAACACCAATATTTTTATTTACAGGTTTCCAATTATTTCCTTTATCATTTGATAAATAAATCCCACCGCTTGAGCCAGTTCCAATCCAATAGTTTCCGTAACTATCGTTTAAAAAGGACGTCACTTCTCCACCGGGGGGACCATACATGCTAATTATATTTCCCCCAAAATGTTTTTCTATTGAATCAATTTGAGAACTGATTATTGACAAATGAAGAAGAGAAATTATAATTGATTTTGTATTCATTATATATCCTTATTTATACCTAACGGATAAGTTCACAGGCACTGAAACTTTGTCCACAAAATGTCTATGATATAAATTTACGTTTTTCATTTCTTCAAAACCTGAAATCTGCCGCACAGCTTTCCGCGTTCTGTGGAACGGTGGTTAGAAAGTCCAACACATTTTAGTAGGCTCCTTTAATACGATTGTGATATCTACATAATACTTGACCGTTCCAACTTTCTGTTCTCCCACCCTTTGAATGAGGAATGATATGATCAGCTTCAAAATTAGTCCAACTAACCCTTGATTCTATATCATTTTTCCCTTCTTCTAAACATTTCTGACATAGACCATTGTTCTTTCTATAAATTTTAATTCTTTCCGCTTCATTAAATGTTCTTCTTTCGTCTTTTAATATCATTTCTTTATCTGTATGTTCAATATACTCGAAAAAAAGTTGCCTTATAATTCTATCTCTAATTTGTACATCTTTTATACTCTGTTGACGATGACTTGTGAAACTTATTATATCTAAATCATCATCTTTTTGACTTTGCCATCTCTTATGAAATATAAAAAGAAAGTCATAAAAGTATTTTTTTTCGTTATCTCTAAAAACGTAATATTTTTTTAAGTGTCGTAGAAGTAGATAAAATGAAATTATTATATATTCTCGATTAAATTCTTTCAAACCTCCATTTTTAACCCCCTACTCTAAAACCATACTTAACCATTAACTTAATCGAACTGGCAGCATATTTTATTAGAGCATTATTTGATACACCTTCACTTTTAACAGTTCGTACTTTTATCTCTTTCAAGTTTAATTGCACAATCCTTGATTTTATTAGTATTTCTGTGTCAAATATATGTCTATTATGGCAGGTTTGATAATCTAGTTTATCTATTGCCTGTTTTCTAAACGCCCTATACCCACTCGCATAAGTACTCAATTGCATATCATATAGCATATTCTGAACAGAAGTAAGTATAAAATCGCATACGATTTTATAAATTGGTCTTTTTCCATATTGAGATTTAATTCCTCCTAGCATTCTTGATCCTAAAACCACGTCAACATCCAAATCATTAAACGGAGCGGTAAGGTTAGGGATTTCATCAGGTGGTGTTTGATTATCTCCATGAACTATTACCATAATATCTTCGGGATTCGCTTTACTTGAAAACACATTAAACAAAGTCTTCAAAGCTGCTCCATAACCACGATTTTCTTTGTGCTGTATTATAGTTAATTCGTCAAATTTGAATTCTTTTACAGTCTGGCAAGTGTTATCTTTACTACCATCATCAACAACTATTATATGTTTTACTATTCCTCTTTCAACTATACCATTAAGGACAGACTTAATACATTCTGCAGAATTATAGGCTGGAATACCAGCATAGATATTAAAACTCATGTTTTCAGTATTCATTGTCTTAACCTTTATTAGTTATCTCTTCTATATGACCTTCCTTTTTAAAAACAAAATAATACTTACCTGATCCTTTTTTGTTATTTGCTGCTACCGTCTTAAGATAATTATATCTGCTGAATTTCGTATATAATGTAGGATTATCGTATAACAATCTAAATTCTGCTCCATTATCACCAAGAGTTTTTACCCCAGAAAGACCAATAAAGCTATAGGACTCAATATGAATTTCATTGCATAAATAAATCTGAGCATTATCTTCAAAGACAGGATACAGCTTCATAATATCTGTCATGATCTGCTTAACAATCTTACCTTTTTCTGCAATTTTAGCACTTCTTTTAAAAGTTGTGTACATATTTGTTCCCAAAAATATAACTACTAAACAATACATAGCTTTCTTCAACAAAAATGCATTCTTCTTATTTGCAAATTCAATAACATTAAATATTCCAATTGACAAAAGAACAGAATATCCAATGCTTGGACCAGCAAGATATGCACTTGAAGGATGATGAAGCATTAGAAACGGAATAAGATATAACACTATCCAAAATAGGAAAAACTTAATTCTTGCAGACGCCCTTTTAACTATAATTTTAAAACTTAATAGCAGACAAGAAGAAATTGTTATCAATAACATCCACTTAATCACTATATTAGTTAGTATTTCAGCTAACTCAGATTTCAGATTTTCTAACCAAGGAAGAAACCTATAAACATCGAT
>CAZQAV010000053.1:0-2912 GCA_964591395.1 Candidatus Woesearchaeota archaeon
GTTGACCCATATTTCCACCAAATGAACTAATTAAATTACTAAATGGAATTATAAAAGGAATTAAGATTAATGCCCCTAGAAGATTAAATAATAATTGAGCCATTGCTGTTCTTTTCGCATAAAGATTAAGTTTTAAAGAAGTAACTAATACAGGAAGTGTTGAACCAATATTTGCCCCCAATAATAAAGGAATACTTTGTGGGAGAGTAATCATATTAGAACTAGCAAGTACAACAACAATACCTGTTGTTACAGAAGAAGATTGGACAACAGCTGTTATTAAAAATCCTACAAAAAGAGCTAAAAATACATTTGATAATTGAGATAACCAACCCATAATTACAGGGTCATTTTGAATAGGAATTAATGCTTCTGACATTAAATTTAAACTAAAGAAAACCAAACCAAAATAAAATATACTTTTTCCAAGAATCCTATAATTATTTTTTCCAAACATACTTAATAAAAATCCTAAAATTAAAAATATTGGTGCAAAAGCCATAACATTAAAAGCTACTAATTGTGCTGTTAAGGTTGTACCAACATTTGCTCCGATTATTATCCCTAAACTTTGTGTAAATGAAAGTATACCTGCATTAACTAATCCTGTTGCAATTACAATTGTGGCAACAGCAGATTGTATTACAGCTGTAACACCTGCACCAAGAAAAGCCCCCCTAACTCTTGTTTTTGTAAATTTTCCAAGAATTTTTCTAAAGGTTTTCCCAACAGCATATCTAATTTCCCTAGAAAGATGTTCAATTCCAAAAAGGAAAAGAACCAAACCCATGAATACTGTTATAATAAGTGTCCAGTCCATATATGTAGAGTTAGCAATTATAATTTAAAAGGTTTCTGATTTTGAGTAGTAAATTTAAGTTTTTCAATAAATTTAAATACAATATTTCTCTCTCAATTACATGATTGATATTAAAGATATCAGAGAAAATATAAAAGAAGTGAAAAAGAACATCAAGAAGAAATTTCAAGATGAAAAACTTGAACTTGTAGATGAAGTTGAAAAACTTGATAAAGATTGGAGAAAATTCAAATATCAATTAGATAAATTAAGATCAGATAGAAATAAGGTTTCTAAAGAAATTAATCAAGCTAAAAAAGCAAAAGATGAGAAAAAAGCTAAAGAACTTTTGAAGAAAGCCAAAGCAATTCCAAGCAAAATAGAAAAATTAGATGCTAAAGCTAAAATATTAGAAAATAAAATAAAACAAATAATGTATAAAATACCCAATATAATTCACAAATCTGTTCCAAAAGGAAAAGATGAGAGACAAAACAAAGAAATAAAAAAAATAGGAAAACCTGTTGTACCTAAATATGAAATATTCAATCACGCAGAACTAGCTGAAAAATTGGGTGGAGCTGATTTTGATTCTGCAAGAGAAACATCTGGTAAAGGTTTTTATTATTTAACAGGAGATTTAGCTTTACTTCATACAGCTATGTTTAATTTTGCAAGAGATTTCATGACAGAAAAAGGATTTCAATATGTAATTCCCCCATTTATGATACATAAAGAAGTTGTTGAAGGTGTTATGAGTTTTGAGGAAATGAATGATATGATGTATAAAATAAAAGGTGAAGACCTATATCTTATAGGAACTTCTGAACATTCATTAATTGGAAGATATATTAACAAATCATTAATATCAAAAAATCTACCTATAACCTTAACAGCATATTCTCCTTGTTTTAGAAAAGAGGTTGGCTCACATGGTATTGAAGAAAAAGGATTTTATAGAGTTCATCAATTTGAAAAACAAGAAATGATAGTAATATGTGATCCAAAAGATTCTTACACATGGTATGATAAAATGCTAGATTATACTGTTCAAGTTTTCAGAAAATTAAATATTCCTGTAAGGATATTAGAATGTTGTTCAGGAGATTTAGCAGATTTAAAAGCTAAATCAGCAGATGTTGAAGCATGGTCTCCAAGACAAAAGAAATATTGGGAAGCTGGTTCATGCAGTAACCTTACAGATGCTCAATCAAGAAGATTAAATATAAGGGCAGATAATGGCAAAGAAAGATATTTCCCCCATACTTTAAACAATACAGTATTAGCTTCTCCAAGAGCTTTAATAGCTTTAATGGAAAACAATCAAGACAAAGAAGGGAACATTAAAATACCAAAAGTTCTTCAATCTTATATTAATGGTAAAAAAAGGATTGAAATCAAAAAGAAAAAATAAAATGAAAAAGAAACTAAAAAAGAAAGCAAAAAGAAAAGAAGAAAATAATCCAAATTTCTTAATTTCAATGGGAATTGTTTTTTTAGGAGCAGGAGTAGTATTTTTAACAACCCTTGATGAAGTTGTAGGTATTTTAGCTATAATTGTGGGGATAATATATATTGGATTATGGGCAAAAAATAGGAAATAAAATGAGAAAGAAACCAAAAAAGAAAACAAAATCAAAGAAAAAATCTAAAGAAAATTTCTTCCAATTAACATGGAGGAAAATGTATATCTTAGTGGTTGGGGGTTTTATATCAATATTATTACATAATTTATGGTATGCTATATTTGGCTGGGAAGAAGCTGTTTTCTTTATAATAGTAGTTATCCTTATTCCTCTTTATTTTATAATTTCTGTTATATATAGTTTGGCAAGATGGCTTTCAAAAAAGTAAGTTATTTTTTATTAACTTGTTCCAAATATCCTTTTAATGCCACTTTTCCTGTGGGAACAATTTTTTTCTCTGTAGCAATAAAATTTTCAACTTCTTGAGGAGATTTAAGAACTTTTAAATTTGTATGGTCTAAATAATCTCTTGCAGAAGTTAAATTATGTAGAAATTTTTCACTTGTTCTTGGGATATATCCTAAATGTATAAACTCTGCACCATAATCTTCATAAAATTTTATCATTTGAAATTGGGCGTCATAAAC
>CAZQAV010000054.1:0-2830 GCA_964591395.1 Candidatus Woesearchaeota archaeon
ATTAATTTCAATAATAGCACATTTTCCGTCGTGAATAGCACCACAATTAACAACTAATGTTTTTCCCATTTGCTGTTTTCCCCTTCCTTCATCAACATGGCCCCCAACATATAACATGGGTTTATGCTGATCTATAACTCTTCTAACAAGTTTTGAACCATAATGTCCTCCTTGAGCTAATTCATGTGCATCTTCAGAAGTAACTTTATCTAATTTAGTATTATAAGGAACATTATGTGATACAAATATTATTTTCTTTCCTTTAAATTTCTTAAATAAACTATCTAATATTTTTTTATGTTTTCTAAATGCTTTACTATTAACCTTACCTGGAAAACTATGCCCTCTTGCACCTATAAAAACATAATCTCCAAAAATAGCATATCGATAATCTATTCTTTTAATATTTTTATATTTCTTTATTGCTCTTACTAAAAAAGTTCTTTCCTTCAAATCCCAATCCCAACCATACCTATCTTCATCTACATCTGCCACATCATCTGGTATAGAATAATCATGATTTCCCAATACACTAAAAACAGGAACAGGAAGTTTATTCAGCTTTTTCATAACTTCTTCTCCTTTAAGATTATCTCCCCTAGTTTTTTCCTTATATGTTTTCTTACCTACAACTTCCCATAATTCAATATCAAATATACTTGCATAAATGTGCTCAAAAAAAATCTTCTTCAAACTAAAAGGTGGATAATCACCTGTAGACACAACAGCATCAATATTTTCTTTCTTAATAAGATCTATATATTTCTTGGGCAACTTTCCTTCAAAATCCCCCATACATAATAATTTCATTTTCTTTCCCTAAATTTCATATTTAATTTTTTAGAGTATAAATGCAATAAAATAAATCCCATTAATATAATTACCCCAAAAACAAAAAATGAAAAACTAAAACTTTTTGCATCTACTAAATAACCTATTAAAGGAAATAATAAGAAAATACTAATATTTCCAAAAATGTTTTTCATAGACAATAATGTTGCCCTATGTGAAGTTCCAACATGTTGATTTATATAATTACTAATAACCACACCCTCAAATCCAGCTATAAAAGGTATTAATAAAAAACATAAATAACCATAATAAGGAATCATTAATGCAATTAAAAATACCCCTAATACCACCAATAATTGGATCATAAATATTGATTTTTTTTCTTTTAATTTTTCTTCCCATTTATCTGCTTTCTTAGATGTAAATGCAGTAACCATTAAAGAAATAAATGATAATACCCCCATTAAAGAAATAGGTATTAATATTTTTTCAAAATAAGCAGAAGATATAGACGATGAAATAGAAATTGCAGCTACTGTAAAAAAAGACATTATAGAAATATATTTAACAATATTAGATTTTTTAAAATAATCAAATGCCTCCTTCATATGATTCCAATGATTTTCCATATTCACTTTTTTATTATTTTTATAAGGTTCTTCTAAAAAGAAAGTTAAAATAAATCCTAAAATTAACAATGGAAGAGAAGCTATTGCAGGCAATTTAGGACTTAATGAAAATAAAAATGCGCCTATTATAAAAATAAATGCCATAGAAATACTTGTAATCACATGCATATTCCCAGATATTTTTTTAAACTTATTTTTTCTTTTCTGTTTTTTTAAAGTGTCAAACATCATTGCTTCATTTGTTCCTGAAGATAAACTAACACCTAACCCACTTATCATTTTAGCTACAAGAAATATCCAAAAACCATTAAAAAAAGCAATTAAAAAAACTTCAATAATATACATAAATCTTGCTAAAATTAATGTTTTTCTTTTACCTAATAAATCTGCTAATGCTCCTGTAGGAACTTCAAAAAGTAAAGTAGATAATGCAAAAATCCCCATAATAAATGTAAATTGGCTGAGAGTAACTTGAGATGCAATATAAAATAAAGCTAAAACAGGAATGAAAAATCTCCCCCACATTAAACTAGATATAACATACATAAGAGGAATATTTCTTTTTAATTTCATTTTATATCTCCTTTTTCAATTAAAAATTTTATATTCGGTGCCACATTATGTCTTCCTTGTTTAATTTCTTCTATATCTAACCATTTAATTTCTTGTATATCTTCTCTATTTGGTTTAAGTTCATCTGGATTTTTTAATTTAGCTTCAAAATGGATAAGAATAATAGACATTTCTTCTTGTGTTTGGGGATTTTTATATATAACCATTGTATGCAGTGGCTTAATTAGTTCAATATCTGCATTTGTTTCTTCTTTAACCTGCCTTATACAGGTTTCTTCAAGTTCTTCTCCAAACTCTATTCTTCCACCAGGAATCTTATAAAAATCATCTTTGTTATCTTTACTAACTAAAAGCTTTCCATCTTGTATAATAACCGGCCCAGAAGCTACAATTGATTTCATAATACCTTCAAACAATTAGAATTTAAAAAAGTAACATTAAGGACTAAATCTAGTAGGTGTTCTTGGGAAAGCAATAACATCTTTTATTGTTTTTAATCCCCCTATCCATGCTACAAATCTTTCAACACCAAAACCAAAACCAGAATGAGGAACACTCCCATGTCTTCTAGAATCTAAATACCAATTAGAAGCACCTAAATCCATTTTAGCTTTTTTTAATCTTTTAACAATCTTATCTAAATCAGGTTCTCTTTCAGAGCCATCAACCATTTCTCCAACACCTGGTGCAAGTAAATTAAAGTTTGTTCCTGTTCCTTTAACATTTGGATCTTCTCCATGATAAAATTTCAGAAGAGATAAAGGATAATTTGTAACAAAAACAAAATTATTTCCATAATATTTTGCTAAACTTCTTTCTTCAGCTGAACCAAAATC
>CAZQAV010000055.1:0-2620 GCA_964591395.1 Candidatus Woesearchaeota archaeon
TCTAATACACATTCACTACCATGTGGAGTTTGTTCACAATTATAAATCTTAACTTTACCATATTGATCACAAGCTGCATCAACTGATCCACATCCATAAACTGGATCATCTTCACATGTTAATTCTGAAACTATTAATTCTTCTGATGTAAACAAGTCTTCATCACCATTAACAGAAACACTATATTTATATTTACCTATTTGTTTTTTATCAACCCAATCTTCTTTAGCAACTGTATCAGCAAAAACTGTACTTAATTGTTTATTTACACTTGTTATATCAAACCCAGCTTCTTTAGAATCACACACATCATTACCAAGTACTTTTAATGTAACTGGATCACCAACTAATATTTTATTAGGCATCCAAAGAGCTTCTTTAATTTCACAAACTGGTTCAGTAATACATTTAACTTTTGTAAAAGGTTCCTCTTCAGAAGAACTTAAACCTTCACAACACCTATCTTGCCAATAAACAAGATATTCATTTTCTTTTAAACAAGTATCTTTACAATCTTCTGGTGATTTTTCCCCTACACCACATTTTCCATCACCAATCTTTGAACATATACGTTGACTATGATCAAAACTACATTTTGCACCAAAAGGACATTTGAAATTAGTTGTAGGTTTTAATCCTTCACAACATTTTGCATCAGGATCTTTTGTACTATATTGTTTATCTATTTGGATGCATTCTTCTACTGGTGGTTCTGGAGGAAAGTCAATTTCTTCAATCTTAGTCTTAATAGCAAACATGAATGGAATATTTGTTCCACTAATTATTGATTTTTCATCTACTATAGAAAATATAATCACATCTTTACGATTAGGTATATTTCCAATAATATTTAGACTTAATGAATCATATATTACAATAGAATCTTTATTTATTTTAGATGGATCTTGGATATATTGATTAATGATATTATTCATGGCATCATAAATATATTCTAGTCTTAAATTAATAACTTTATTTAATGTTTTTAATTCTTCAGTATTGTCATTAGAATCACTTACTTTTAAATTTAATTCAGTAGTAAATGAAATACTTTCTTGATTAATTAATACTTGTGTTCTAGGATAATCATAAGTTGATTTATAATCCTTTGATTCAAAATCATAATTTTGTAAACAATTAAATAATAATTTATCTACACTATTCTTGATTTCTTGAGCTAGCTGTTCTTTGGAAAGAAGTTTATTTTTATTTGGCTCATATGCATGATATATTTGTATAAATTCATTATCTATTTCTATAGGTGTGTATTCTGTTTCAAGATCTTCAGAAAGTAATAATTCATTATCAATCCTTCCTCCTTGCATTGATAATAATATTAGTGAAGATTCTATTGAATCAGTATAACAGTTTCTAATATCATTTATAGCATCTTCTTGTGCTAATATTAATTGTATTCCTAATATTAATAGAATAATTAGGATTATAGAATAAATATTTTTTATTTTCATTTAAATACCACCTTTTTTTATATATAAAGGCTTCTATTATTTTTATTCATCAGAATTAATTATTGGTTCAAAATCAAGTCCTAAGTTTGTTTTGCATTTTTTAAATTCAGAATTTAGGTAACTAACACCTTGTATTTTAGCTAGTTCATATGCAGTAGTCATTTCTTTTTTTGCTTCATCAATTCTTCCATTCTTAAATAAAAAACCACCTAAAACAATATGGCTTTTTATACTTTCTGGGCATATTTTTATAGCTTTTCTATAATTCTCTTCAGCTTTTTTATATTTCCAAAATGATATTTTAGATCTATCACCTAATTTCCTATAAGCACTGCCTTTTATACTATATGCAGAAGGTAAATCCGGATAAATTTCTTTAGCAATATTACATAATTTAATTGCAAGTTTATGATTCATTACATTATTTGCTTCAGTTGCTGCCCAAGCATAAAATGAAGCAAGTAAACAAGATTCATCAATTTTCTTTTTTGTTAATATTTGTAAGCCTTTCCTGCTTTGTTTATTGAACCCATTATCACTATCAGTTAATTCTATATCTATATCATCAACCATTAAATAAACATGATCACTTAATGAATAAAGTTGATAATCTATATTTAATTTATTGAGAATAATTGTGTATAAGGAAACAGCACTTAAACAATTACCATACCCATTATCTAACAAGTAGGTTAATTTATATTTTTCTTCAAATAAAGTTGATTCGATTATATTTTCTTGTAGATAATTAAAAACAACTTCTGCTTTTTGTTTGTCTGATAATTCTTTATTAGAGATTTTTTCATGGATATTGTTTAAAATGTGATCTATTTTTTTTACATAAACTTGTTTTTCTTTATTATTAAGACCATGTGCAGTTAAGCTTAGATCAAGGAAATTGGATCTCGTGATCTTGTTTGTGTTTGGTGCTTTAATCTTTTTAAGTACAAGTATTGTTTTATTTTCAAACGTAGTATGATGTACGCTAGCAATTTCAAGGACTAATAAAAGGATCAAGAAAATTATTATGGACCATAGAATTGGTATTAATAATACTTTTTGCTTTGTTAAGCTGGTATAGATTTTTAAGAAATTGTTCATGAGGATTTTGTTCAGCTTGAATTTCGAGAAACCAAAAACTCATATATCCG
>CAZQAV010000056.1:0-2617 GCA_964591395.1 Candidatus Woesearchaeota archaeon
CAAGATTGTAATATTCTTCGGGCTTATCAAAAATATTCTCTCTGATATAATCCTCCGCTGCTTTGAAATCTTCTTCCGCCACCTTCTCCTTTACGAAATCGTGTTGCTTAATGGTTTCAGAAAAATGACCAAATAATTCACGGTCAACCCTCATTCCTTCAAGACCAATATCAGTCTCTATTATCGCCTTTAAGGGATCAGGGATTAAACTTTCATATTCATCGATAGATTCATGGATAATTATCTTGTCCGATATTTCAGGTTTTCCAAAAGAGGGTAGTTCCAAAACTTCATCATAATAATATATTTCTTCAAAATATTCAAAATTGGCAAAGAAATCGAAAATCTTAAATCTTTCCTTTTCAACTTTTGTTTCTTCAAGTTCGCCTAAATTATCTCTCTGCTTGTAATTGAAGGAATATATTCGTGTACCCCTTCCCTTTATTTGCACAAAGTCAGTCGGCGAAAAGATTGGACGCAGTAAGCACAGGTTCAAGATATCTTGACAATCATAACCTGTTGTCATCATCCCTACCGTTATACAAACTCGTGTCTTGCTGGAATTATAGGTGTCAAGAAACTTGGTTTTTCCGTTCAGGTTGTTGTTAGTAAAATTAATAGTAAGCTGCTGTGAATCAGTGATATTGGAGGTAATTTGAACCGCAAAGTCAGAGCTATACATATCAGGGAATGCTTGGTGGGCGTATTCATTCATTATCTCTGTGATTTTCGATGCATGTTTCTGACTTACACAGAAGATGATCGTTTTGCCGATTTCTCCGCTTAATGGATCTCTTAAAGCATTTTCAATAAAAGTTTTACAGAATATTCTGTTTGTCTTTTCAGAGAAAAACTTTCGCTCAAAATCCCTATGTGTATAAAGTGCTTCCTGCTCCTCACCTTCTTCATCGGTAATAATTATAGAATAACCCTCATCCGATAATAACTGTGTCGTGATTTCTGTCCGTGCATCAACAACAATGGGATTGATAAGCCAACCGCCATTAACACCATCCAACAATGAATAACGGAATGTCGGTTCACCGCTTTCACAGCCAAATGTTTTATAGGTGTCCATTAACAATCTACGTTCTATTTCACGTGGGTCTCTGACGTTAATGTCCTCAATGTTTTTCAGGTAATCTTTTGGGGTAGCAGTAAGCCCCAGTTTGTAGCCGATAAAATATTCAAATACGGCTCTACTGTTCTTGCCGATTGAACGGTGGGCTTCATCAGATATGACTAAATCAAAATCAGTGGGTGAAAACAAATATTGATACTTATTATTGACCAATAACGATTGAACTGTGGATACAAGAATCTCTGCCTTCCGCCAGTCATCCCGATGCTGCTTGTATATAACTGTTTTGTAATCGTTTTTAAGGTAGCGGATAAAGGCTTTTGATGCTTGGTCTTCAAGTTCAATGCGATCAACCAAAAACAAGACTCGCTTGGCGTTTCCAGTTCGTAAAAAGAGTTTAATAACAGCTGCTGCAATTAGTGTCTTTCCCGTTCCAGTAGCCATTTCAAACAGGAATCTGTCTTCCCCTTTACTCACTGCTTTCTGAATACTATGGACAGCCTTTTTCTGATACGGTCGTAGCGACATCAAATTATTTTCCTTGATGAAGCCACTTCGCTGGTTTTCATCTATCCAGCGCGGGTCAGAAGCGTAATCTGGCTTCTGTGTGAGAACCACATAATCATTTTCCACAAGTTCATTTACAAGGCTTTGAGGATTAGGTTTGAAAGTAGAATGGCTCTTTAACGATTCCTGGGTTGGGAATTGAGTAATGATTTTTGGATTTCCACTTTCCATATCCCAGAAATAGTGAAGATTGCCGTTGGAAAGAATGACATAACGGACGTTCAGGGATTTTGCATATTTCCTAGCTTGTTCTTTGCCGTCTAATGGATTTTTACTTTCCCGCTTTGCTTCCAATACAACAAGTGGAAAACCCTTATCATCCAAAAGCAAAAAATCAATATAACCATCGTTTGTTTTTTCAAAGTCTTCCCCGAACTCATTAAAAAGCGTCTTGGTGATTTTGACATTATTCTCTAACAGGATATTGGCTTTACCTTCTTCATCATCAAAGAAGCGCCAACCAGCATTTTCCAGCAGTTTGTTTATTTTAATTCTTGCTTTTGCTTCTTTATTTGACATTTTCTTCACCGAGTGATGTACAGCCTACTCGCTTTGAAAAAGATTTTTGTGGGTTGCCATAGGAATGAAAGATAAGATCAACTAACAATAAAACAAAACATCTTCTAATGTCAATTCTTTATGATTGGCATAAGTTAAGACAGCTATAAATTGAAGTGAATGTTAAAAGTCTATAATACTGGATACCCTGTTCCAGAAAAAGTTTTTTTTGCTTTTTAATCGCTTTTATAGCTTTTTAATCGCTTTTTTTGATGATAAAAAGTTGATTGAATATGGATGGTATGATACTTAGGTGTAATTGTATAATATATTGTTATTACTATATTATTATACTATTAAGTGAAAATTTGGGGAATTTACCTACGCTGTAATAACACTTTTGCGGGTAGCAGATACACTCACTCATCGTTAATGCAGATTATTTATCTTTTTTGTATAATATTTTTGCCT
>CAZQAV010000057.1:0-2533 GCA_964591395.1 Candidatus Woesearchaeota archaeon
GGATAAGAGCTGAATGCATCTAAGCTCGAAGCCATCCGCAAAACGAGACAATTAAAGCCGTCAAAGAACATGACGTTGATAGAGTTACTGTGTAAGACTCGAGCCTCGGCGAGAGTTTCAGCAGATAACTACTAAAAGCTTTACTATAGTATTTGCTTCCTGAATATGGGATTTCACTACTTATTTTTGTTGAGAAAAATTGAATTATTTCTTATGCATATTTTTTAAATTTCTTGCAAGAATAGCTCTTCTTTCTAATCTTCTTGTAACTTTGATAACTTTTTTGCCTATTTTTGTTGGATTGGATATTGTGTCTCCTGCTTTTGCTTTTATTATTGCATTAAGGAGTTGCATTGGAATTTTTGTTGGTTTAGGAATATCTAAAGATTTATGTAATGAACCTGGTCGTGATAATGCTTTTTGTATCCAATTGGATTTCATTTTATATACTAGAAATAATTTCACCTGTTAAAATTTCTTTTGATTCAAAAACTTCTCCTTCTCCTTCTTTTGGTTCTTCTTCCATATCTTCTCCTGGACCTCTATCTCCTTTTTTATCATCCATTAGGCCAAAAATAATATTGTTGAATAATTTTTTAACATCTTTTTTAGAATCTTCAGGTATGTATTCTGCTTCATTTAACATTTTTCTTACTTTAAAATACATCTTAATTCCATTTTGTATATCTTTTATAACTTTCATTGGCCTTATTTGTTTATCCCATGGAGGAGATTCAATTCTTGTCCCTTCCATTTCTTTTTCAGAGGTATGAATTAAATCATATAATAAATCATAATCTATATTTCCTATTTCATATTCTTCTGCATAATGTGTTAATTTTGTCATGCCTTCTTCAACAGATGCAGCAGATACAAGGGGTAATAAAGCTGCAAATAAAATTAAGATTAAAATCACCCCTTTATTTTCCATTTAATATATAGGAAAAATAGGTTTTTAATTATTTCGTTGATTAGTAAGTTTTATTAAATAACTTATTTTTTATAAAAGATGGAAAAAAAGAGGGAAAAGAAAACTAATTTCTTTAAAGCTATTTCAACTTGGATTATATTAACTATAATTGTTTTTGCTGTAAGTGCTTATTTTGTTTTTAATGAAACTTTGATTGGGCCAGTATTTATTGCCTTAGGATTTTTAAGTTTAATATTTTTGAAATTTTTTAAGATCTCTATAAGATCTGTTTATCCTGATATGGTTTTTGGGGCAATTGATAATGGGATTTTAATTTTTGCGGCTGTTTTAGGTGGTGTTTATGCTGGTATTGCAGGAGCTGTTATAGGGGGGGCTGCTGGAAATACTTTAACAGATGGTCTTGGGGGATTATTTGAAGGACAGGTTGCACAAAAACAAAGAAAATATAAAATTAATAATGCAAGAACACCTTTATCGACAATGCTTGGTAAAATCTCAGGTTGTTTGTTTGGAGCAGGTATTGGTTTAATATTGGTTTGGTTTATTAGGATGGTGATTTAATTTTATAATTTCTAAAATTGAAGAATTTTTAGTATATCTTCTCACTTCAGATTGTAATTTTGAAGTTTGTTCTGATAACCAATTTAAAACAATAAATTGTGATGAATTATCTTCAGCATAACATATTGATCTTGCAATTTCTTCTGGACTCATTTGAGAAAGCGAATTATAGACTATTTGTTTAATTGATTTTAATTCAATATCCAAAGACATATTAAAAATAATCTAATTGATTTTATAAGAATTATTGTGGCCTATTAGTAAGTTTTATTAAATAAATTTTTCTAATACCATATATGATAACCTTAACATTAATAGGAGGAATGATTATTGGATTTATTTTATTTACCTTGTTATCAGGAGAAAAAGAAGGAAGAATTGGAACTTTTATTTTAATATTAAAAACAAAACATCATAAATATCATTTACATCATTGGTTTATTTCATTATTAATTATTTTAATCTTATTTTTATTTGGGTATTATAATGATTTTATATATGGTTTTTTAATTGGTGCTACTTTACAAGGCATAAGATATAAAGATTGGCATAAGTTTTTGATAAAACAGAAGAGGAAAAAGAAAAAAAGTAACACTTAAAAACCTCTTTTTCTGTGTATTTTTGTAAGTTGGGTAGTTAACTTCGGGACTTTGTTTTTAAATAAACAAGAAATCGAGATAATGATTTCTAGGTTCTGTGGAAGGTCCGCCCACCATAATAATGTCACGATTTGAAAAGATTGTTGCTGTGAAGCAAGGCTCTGTTACAGAAACGACACAGCCACTTTTGAGCTAGGAAACTTGTGTGGAGCTTCGATAAAGTGGATTTGATGAAACGAACATCCTGACAGGTGCAAGGCTTAGAGCTGCATAGTGAAATGTTAACACGAACTGTTCGATTACGAAGTTCGACAAAAGGTGGCCTATTTCCAACTTACATTTTTCTTTTCAGAACATTTAAAAAACAGCCTTTACTTTAATTTTTATTCGGGAATGTAGCTCAGGGGGAGAGCACTAGACTGAAGATCTAGGTGTCGAGGGT
>CAZQAV010000058.1:0-2530 GCA_964591395.1 Candidatus Woesearchaeota archaeon
CTGCAGCATAAATTCCAGCAACATTTGTTTCAGATGTTTTATGATTGATTATAATTTCTCCTTTTTTATTAACTTCAACACCAATATCTTTCGCTAAACTTGATAATATTTCATGGCCTATTGCAATAAATAAACCATCTAATTTGAATTCTTTACTTCCATTATATTCTTTATCTAATATAACTGATTGAATTTTTTCTTCTCCTTTGATTTCAATAACATTTGAGTTATTAATAATCTCAATTTTATCACTTTTTTCAATTTTTTTAAAATTAATAGGCTCTGCTCTTATTTTTTCTTTTCTATATATCATATAAACTTTTTTAACATGTTCTGCTAAAATCAAAGCATCTATAGCAGCACTATCACTTCCTCCAACAATACCCACTATTTTATCCTTATACAAGGGAGCATCACAAAGAGCACAATAATTCACACCTTTATTTTCATATTCCAATGAACCTGGAACATCAAGCTTTTTCCATTTTGTTCCTGTTGCAAATAAAATAGATTTTCCAATATATTCTTCTTTTTCAGATTTAACTAAAAACCCTTTCCCATTTTTCTCAACTTTCTCAACTTTCTCATCTTTTATTTCCACCAAATCATATTCACGAGCATGTTCTTCTAAATTTTTAGCAAGCTCAAAACCAAGTATTTTTTTAAAACCAGGATAATTTTCAACATAATTAGTTGTTGTTATAACCCCCCCAATAGGTAATTCAGAACCATGAGTAGCTCCTAGGACAAGTGTTTTCATTCCAAGACGAGCACTATACATAGCTGCTGCTAATCCTGTTCCACCTGCACCAATAATAATAAAATCATAATTTTTTGTCATAAATAATTAAACAAAACCCCTTTTATAAATATTTTAATTGTTAAGTATCTTTCAGCTAAACATTCATAATCTATTTAAACTTACATGAGAATTAATTAATATGTCAAACAATTTTAATGATACACTAAATATTTTTAAATCTGCTGTGGAAAAAGCAGGTATAACAAAAGAAGAAACTGAATTATTAATGTATCCTAATAGAGTGATAAATAAAAATTTCCCAGTAAAATTATCTGATAATTCTATTAAAATGTTTAATGGTTATAGGGTTCAGTATAATAATGCTTTAGGCCCATATAAAGGGGGAATAAGATTTCATCCTAAAGTTGATATGGAAAAAGTAAAAAGTCTTGCTTTTTGGATGGCAATTAAATGTGCTATAGTAAATATTCCCATGGGTGGTGGAAAAGGAGGAATAACCTTTAATCCAAAAAAATATTCTAAAGAAGATTTAGAAAAAATTTCAAGGGCATTTGTAAGGCAAATAGCAGATTTTATAGGAAGTAATAGAGATGTCCCTGCTCCAGATGTATATACTAATCCCGAAATTATGGATATTATGGTTGACGAATATAGTAAAATAAAAGAAAAAGACTTAGCTGCATTTACTGGAAAATCTCCTGATAATGGGGGATTAAAAATGCGTATGTATTCTACCTCTATGGGGGGAGCATTTATTTTACAAAAAATGATAACAGAAAAAAATAAGCTTCCAGAAAAAACAACAGTTGCTATACAGGGTATGGGAAATGCAGGGAGTAACATGGCAAAAATTCTTTCAGAATGGGGTTTTAAAATAATTGCTGTTTCTGATTCTAAAGGAGGTACTTATAATAAAGAAGGATTAGATATAGAAAAAATAATACAATATAAACAAGAAACAAAAAATGTTAAAGGTTTTACAGAGGGGGAAGATATATCTAATGAAGATCTTTTATCAAAGGAAGTAGATGTTCTAGTTCCTTCAGCATTAAGTTGTGCAATAACTCCTTCAAACATAAATAAAATAAAAGCAAAAATAATAGTTGAACTTGCTAATGGCCCAATATGTAATTTAACAGAAGATGATTTAAAAAATAAAAATATAGAAGTTATCCCAGATATATTAGCTAATGCAGGAGGAGTTGTTGGAAGTTATTTTGAATGGCGTAATAATAAAAATAACATAAAAGAAAATGAAGAAGCTCTTGTAAAAGAATTGAAAGAGATTATGTTAAAAGCATATAAAGATGTAAAAGTTGTTTCAAAAGAATATAATACTTCTTTAAGAGAATCTGCATATATTTTAGCAACACAACGTATTCTAAAAGCTGAGAAAGAAAGAGAATAAACGCCCGCACCAGGAATTGAACCTGGGAGCCCCGAAAGGCCAAGAGTTCCAGTCTTGTGCAATAACCACTATGCGATACGGGCTTATTCAAATTATTATAGAAATATGTTTATAAATATTATATGTGCTCTGCTTTATTATATATTTTCATAAATTCTTTGTAAACATCATTTGCAACAACCTCTATTGGCCTATTTCCATTTATTCTAACAATCTTCCCAAATATTCTTTCATCTACCTGTCCAATTTTTACCAAGGCATGATATGCTTTTATTGCTTTAGCTACAAAATCTTTATTTTTCTCAAATTTTTCCAATGGATCTCCTCTTTGTATTAATCTTTGTTCTGCAACTTTTTGT